>NZ_DBLZZO010000015.1:0-68418 GCF_057858645.1 Eubacterium sp. | reverse complement strand
ATCCTTGATTGTATCAATATCCCAAACACCCTGGAACTTTAAGTTATGTATAGTCATAATAGACTTAATGCCCTGATAGAATTCTCCATTGGCAAAACTGTCTTTCAAATAAACAGGAATTAAACCTGTATGATAATCATGGCAATGTATAATATCCGGTCTAAAATCTATTACTGGAAGAGCCGATAATACTGCTCTTGAAAAGAAAGCAAACTTCTCTAAATCATATCTTGGATCACTGTATGGTCTCTCTCCTGAAAAATAATATTCATTATCAATGAAGTAGAATTTAACTCCTTCATATTCCATTTCCATAATTCCAACGTACTGTCTTCTCCAGCATAAGTCCATATAAAAATGATCAACATAAGTCATTTTTTCTTTCCATTTCTGGTCAATACACATATAATTTGGAATCATAACTCTAACATCATATTTTTCTTTGTCAAAACATTTTGGTAAAGAACCTACAACGTCTGCCAATCCCCCTGTTTTAATAAAAGGTACACATTCTGATGCTGCAAATAATATCTTCTTCATATCTTCCTCCTCCAGATTAATTCTTTTGTATTATATGATTAATTATCTACATTTGTATTCAAGTCTAATCTTATCAGCTATTAATGCTATAAATTCAGAGTTTGTAGGCTTACCTTTTTCTGCATTTATAGTATATCCAAACAACTCATCAATAGTATCCATTCTTCCACGATTCCATGCCACTTCAATAGCATGTCTTATGGCTCTTTCTACTCTGCTGGATGTTGTCTGGAATTTTTTTGCAATTGAAGGATACAATATTTTCGTAATGGAATTAAGCATTTCATTGTCATTTACTGACATAATAATTGCTTCCCTTAAATACTGATATCCCTTAATGTGTGCAGGCACTCCAACATCATGAATAATTGATGTAACATCATTTTCAATGTTACGCTCCATAAAATGTTTTCTATCTTCTCCTGCACCAATAATTTTTTTAGTTTCAGGTATTCTCTTGTTGTATGATTTTACACCTTTTACCCTATCTGCTATCATGTTTGTTTCAAATGGTTTTAGTAAATAATACCCTGCTCCATAACCAAATGCATCCTGAATAACATTCTCATTACTAATTGCTGAAGTTATAATGAAAAAAGGCATCTTAATCATTGCACCATCTTCATTAACCTTATTCATTAGCGATAAACCATCCATCTTTGGCATAATTAAATCTAAAATAACAACATCAGGTGTTGACTTTCTTATTAATTCATAAGCCTCCTGACCATTTTTAGCCTTACCAATAATCTGAATTGCTGTATCTTTTGATAATGCTGAATCTATGTTTTCGATTACTTTTTCATTGTCATCAACAATAATAACAGATATTTTTTCTGAGTTTCCGGTATATGTTTTATTTATATTGCGATTATTTAAGTTCGTGTTCATCATTCCTCCTAATTTTGTCAAAACACAGCACTGTTTAAATTCTTTTGACAAAGAAGATTATAGTTTGTTAGATGAAGATATTCAACTTAAAGAATTCGCATAAAAATCCTTTTTTCGACAATTAAGTTTACATATATTTTTTCACAGTGTTAAAAAATGTAAAAAAGCTTATAAAAACCATATATAAATGTCGATTTTTTTAAAATAATGTCAATATTTTCTTAGTTAATGTACACTACCATTTCTTCCTTTTCAGCAAGTTCAATTCTATAGCCGTCTCTAAGTTCGTAATATACTTTCGGACGCAACTGTGTACCATTAACCTTAGTTCCGTTAGTTGAATCATAATCTGCAATACGGTATTTTCCATCCTTACATGAAATAACCACGTGAATCTTGGATATGTAAGTTTCCGGCACAACAATATTTGCATTTTCTCTCCCAATTGTAAACGGAATTCTATTAATCTGATATTTCTTATTGTTATAAATAATCATTGCCTGAACTTCATTTTCCACAGACTTTGCAGCAGCCTTCTTTGGAGTTTTGTAATGCTTTGTTGCAGCCAGGTTTTCTTTTGATGTCTGATGTTTCTTTCTAAGTTCTAAATTATATTCTGTAAACGGATTAAGAACCATACCGTTTAAATCTTCACATTCATTCATAAAATTGTATGCGTATGTTGCAGAAACCTTTACAAAAGAAAAATTTTCCATATAATCATCAGGTATCTGTGCATAAGATGTGAATACCGGAAGCAATCTGCTTCTTCCACCATCTTTCACAATGTCAGGTTTCATTGAAACACCTTCTATAGTTTCATATGACAAAGAAGCATCTTCAAAATCACTCTTCATCGCCATAATGATATCTGCTTTTTGTAATAAATCTACAATATCTTTTTTCTTAACCTTCTTTTCAGGTTTTTTGTTATATTTTTTTATCATTTCTTCTATTTTATATACAATTTCTGTATTATTTCTTGCCATTTTAGGTCTCCTTAAATTTGTTTATTTATACATTATACTACATTTTTCGACTTATTTATATATGAAATATTCATTTTTTCTTTTGAAATATTTTTATAAATTATATTAATTTGCAAGAAACATATTTTCTGCAAATATACCGTATCCTTTTGTAGAGTCGTTGACTAATACATGTGTTACTGCTCCTATTATTTTTCCGTCCTGTTCAATGGGACAACCACTCATGCCCTGAACAATTCCATTTGTCTTTTTTAATAAATTCTTATCGGTAATCTTAACAATCATATTTTTTTCTTTATTTGTTCTATTTACTTTTAAGATTTCTATGTTGTACCAGGTGGCTTTATTGTCCCAAATAAGTTGAATCTTTGCTTTTCCTGTATGCACATTATTTCCTAATGCCATTTCCATTTTCTTTAATTTGTATTTTTTTACAAGATTATATTGTATCTCGCCATTAATACCACAATTATTATTAGACTTTATGGTTCCTAAATAATTTTCATTATTGTATATAATGCTTCCCAAAAGACCACCCGGCTCTCCGTTTTGTCCCTTTTTAATTCCCCAAATATTTGCATTATAAATAGAACCATTTTTTGAGGACAAAAGCTTACCTGTATCAATGTCACTTATTCCATGACCTAGGGCAAAATATTTATTCTCGTAAATAAAAGACATTGTTCCAATTCCCTGAGAATCATCTCTAACCCAGATGCCAAACATATAATTGCCATTTTTTGCTTTAACAGGCTTTAGTTTCACTAACTTAATTCCACTATTTGATTTTATAGTAAAAACAACCGGTTTATTCTTATTTTCCTTAATCAAATAAACTAATTGTGCCTTATTACTTATTATATGTTTATTAAATTTTATAATATAATCTCCTGATTCAATTTTATCCTTGGCAGGATTTATTTTTTCTCCTTTAACATTTTCAAAACATCCACTACCAATTACCATCACACCCTGAGTTTTTAAATAAAGCCCTATGGGAAGGCCAACAGGATAAACATAAGTTTTATCAATAACATTTACTTTTGTGTTTTTTACAGGAAGAATCCCGAAAAGCTTATATTTTCCCCTATAAGAGCCTACTTTTCCCGTAATAATATTATTCTTGCCAGTAAGAGTTATTTTATCCTTTCCGGTAGTTTTATTAATATTTAAAGAAACAGGAATCCCAAATTCATAATTAGCATTATCATTTGAATTAACAAAAATAGTATTTGGAAGATTTTTCTGTACATTCCAAATTACTGAAACAACTATTATTAAAACAGCAATACATATGGATGCAATAATTGTATTTCTATATATTTTTCTCATAACATAACCTCCAAATTACTAATTTCTTTTAAACGAATGTGCATCCCTAGGGGAACGTTTATTTATGTAGCAAGAAATTACAGAGAATTTTCTTACGTCATAAATAAACAAAAGGAAGACTTTCGCCTTCCTTTTTAATATCTCTAATTTTTCAATTTTAAATCAAGTAACTTTTTGTTCGTTCTGCCATTTCTTTCATTTCTTTTGCATGAGAAATTGCCGCCTCACTAACAGTACCATCACCATTAATTCTAACAAGTTCTTCTATTGACTCATCACCTGATAATTTCTTAATGTTGGTAATTGTACTATTATTTTCCAACTTCTTTTCAATAAGATAATGATTGTCTGCCATAGCAGCTATTTGTGATAAATGAGAAATACATATTACCTGATGATGCCTACTGATGTTTGCCATTTTTTCTGCTACCATAGTGGCTGTTTTACCACTAATACCTGTATCGATTTCATCAAAAATCAAAGTATCTATCTCATCTTCTGAGGCAAGAATTGATTTTATGGCAAGCATAATACGTGAAAGTTCACCACCTGATGCTACCTTATTTAACGGCCTTACAGGCTCTCCCGGATTTGTAGAAATCATAAAATTAACATTATCAAATCCATTATCCGTAATTGTATTACTTCTTTCAATACTTATTTCAAAATTAACAGCCATGAAATTCAAATCTATTAAAGATTTAGTTACCTGTTCCTGTAAAACTAAAGCTGCTTTTTTTCTTTCCTCAGATATGTCCAATGATATTTTTTCCATATCCAAATATATGGAATCAATTTCGCTTTTAATATTATTTATTTCCTCTTCATAATTAATTAATTCATCTAAATAATTTTGTTTTTCATTTTGATATTCAAGGATTTTTTCAATTGAATTACCGTATTTTATTTTTAAATGATTAATTGTATTTAATCTGTTTTCAATTTCGTTAATATAATTAGAATCAAACTCAAGACTTTCTGTATAATCTACAATGTCAGAATCTAAATCCTTACACATGGAGTCAATGTCATAAAGGCACTCTTTAAACTGTGTAATCTTTTCATCATCAGACTTAACAGAATTAATAAGCGAAATAGCTCTGTTAATTTGCGAACCAACACCATTTTCATTTTCATAACTTATAAGCTGATATATGGACGAAAGTTCCACCGCCACATCCTTTGCGCCTGCCATTTTTTTATAAGTTGTTTCCAAGTCAACATCTTCATTTTCTTTTAAATCAGCCTGTTCTATTTCATCTACTTCAAATTTGGCAAATTCTATTTCTCGGGCTCTTTGTGCCTCATCCATAGAATATTCATCTAATTTTTGTTTTAATTTTTTATAATTATTATTTAATTCTTTTAAATCAGCTAACTTATCTTCAATTTTGTCCTTTGCAAATTTATCTAAAATTTCAAGATGTTTTGCAGGATATAATAATGATTGATGATCATGTTGACCATGTATATCGATTAACATTTCCATAATGGTTTTAAGAGTTTTAACATTAACTGTTTCACCATTAATTTTTGAAACACTTCTGGATTCCGTTATTTTTCTTGAAACAGTAATAATATTGTCATCATCAACAAAAATATCCATATTTCTGATAAAATCGGCTTGTTCTTTTTTCGTTAAAAAAGTCAGCTCTACTAATGCAAAGTCTTCACCGTTTCTAATAATGTCCTTTGAAACCTTATTCCCCAGTGCAATATTAACGGAACCTAAAAGTAATGATTTACCGGCACCGGTTTCTCCTGTAAGCACAATAAGTCCATTAGAAAAATCTACGTCAACCTCTTTAATTAATGCCAGATTTTTTACGTGTAAATTTATTAACATATTTCCTCCTTTATGTGCTTCTCTCCATTTGTCCCACTAAGCAATTATTTCCGTAATAATTCCTTTAACCTTTTTTGCATTTTCCTTACTTGTTATTGCAAGAAAAATTGTGTCATCACCTGCAATACAGCCTACAATCTCATTAATTTCAATTGCATCTATTGCTGCTCCAACTGCCATTGCCATGCCTGCAATTGTCTTAATGACCAAAATGTTCTCTGCGCACTGCATAGAAACAATTCCATCATTTAAAACTCTCATGTATTTACTGTCATGTGTAATTGCCGTATTAACGGGCACAGCATATTTTTGACCACCGTTTGCAGATGATGTTTTTATTAAATTAAGTTCTCTTATGTCTCTTGATACTGTTGCCTGAGTTACCTTAAAACCACTTTCAATTAATTTTTTTGCCAGTTCCTCCTGTGTATCAATATCATATTCTCCAATTAAATCTATAATTTTTCTTTGTCTTTTTGATTTCATAATTACCCATACCTTAATTTAGTTTATCTTTTACTGCCTGTAAGAAGCTGCCTTCATCTAACTTAGCAATCTTTGTTGTTTTTTCAGACTCACTTATACTAATTATATCTCCTGATATAATTTTGAAAATGCCATCTCCATCAAAGGAAATCCTACGATTTTCTTCGTTTGCAATACGACTTTTACCAATTTTAACCTCTATATTATCGTGTCTTGACAAAATAAGACTTCTGTTTGCAAGTGTGTGTGGACATATAGGTGTTAGTATAATCATATTTGAATCAGGTCTTGCAACAGGACCACCTGCCGATAAATTATACGCAGTAGAGCCTGTTGGCGTTGATAAAATTATGCCATCTGCATGATAGTTACCTAATATTTCTTTATTAACGTACACCTGATAGTCAGTAATGGCTAAATCTCCACCTCTATGTATTACAATATCATTTAATACTGTTGATGAGTAAACCTGCTTGCCATCTCTTATAATTCTACCATCAAGCATCATTCGTGACTCAATATTAAAATCATCATTTATTAACTTGTCTAAAGATTCTTTTACATTGTCCGGTGAAATTTCAGCCAAAAAACCAAGGGTTCCTTTATTTACACCAACAAAAACAACATCTAAGTCTATAAAATCCTTTGTGGCATGAAGTAAAGTTCCATCTCCACCAATGCTGATTACACATTGTGTATCACCTGGTATATCCTTACTTTTAAGAACTTTGTACTCCCCTGTGCTATAATCCACATTATCGATTAGCACGCACTGGCAACCACTTTTTGTAATATAATCTAATATTTTATAAGAAATTTCCAGTTTATTATCTTTTAAACTATTTGTTATAACGCAAAACTTTTTCATGTAATCCTCTATTTATCCAATTCCTGATGTGATTTTTCCACGACCTCTTCAGGTATTATATCTGATAATTTTTCGCCTTGTTCTTTATTTGTATTCTGTAAATATAATAAATATTCGATATTTCCTTCAGGGCCTTTCACAGGTGAAAAATCCAAATTAATAATATCAAATCCAATACTCATGGCAAATGTTATAACACTTTCTATAACATCTTTATGAACCTTCTTATCTCTTACAACGCCTTTCTTTCCCACGTTTTCTCTTCCTGCCTCAAATTGTGGTTTAATAAGACAAACAATCTGACCATTTTCTGTAAGAAGATTTTTTACAGGTAATAAAACTTTTGTAAGTGATATAAATGAAACATCAATTGAGGCAAAATCTATAACCTCATCAATATCTTCAGGTGTTACATAACGGATATTTGTTCTATCCATGCATATAACTCTTTCGTCCTGAACCAGTTTCCAGGCAAGCTGTCCATGACCTACATCAACTGAGTAAACTTTTACAGCTCCGTTTTGTAACATACAGTCTGTGAAACCGCCTGTTGAAGCACCTACGTCCATACAGATTTTTCCATCTAACTGTACTCCAAAACAATCCATTGCCTTTTCTAACTTTAAGCCCCCACGACTTACATATTTAAGAGTTTTACCTCTTACTTCAATATTAACATCATCCTTAAAAAAAGTTCCGGCCTTGTCCTCTCTTTGATTATCCACAAAAACAATGCCACTCATAATTATTGTTTTTGCTTTTTCTCTTGAAGGTGCCAAACCTCTTTTTACAAGTAAAACATCTAATCTTTCTTTCATTATACTAACTCTTTAACCTTCTCATATATTTTTTTGCTACTAATGCCGATTTTTTCTCTTAATTCATCAACCAAGCCCTGCTCAACAAAACAATCCTCAATTGCCATGATTTTTACATTACAATCTAAACAGTTTTCCTGAACGTATGTGGATACTGCCTCGCCATAACCACCTTTTTTTATAGCTTCTTCCACTACAATAATCTGTTTATGTCTTTTTGCAACATGTTCAATCATATCTTTGTCTAATGGTTTTACGAATCTTGCATTTACAATTGTTGGATTAATGTTTTCTTTCATAAGCAAATTATAGGTTTTTTCTACTTCTTCAAACATATTTCCAACTGCGATTATGGCAATATTATAACCATAATTTACAATTTCACTTTTTCCAAGTTCAACCGGACTAGTCGTTTTTTTCTCTGCCACATAAGCTGTACCTCTAGGAAAACGTATGGCAATAGGACCATTATATTCCATTGCAAATTTCACAGATTCAATTAATTCCTTTGTATCTTTTGGAGCAATTATTGTTAAATTAGGAATTGCTGACATAAAAGATACATCAAATATTCCCTGATGTGTTTCACCATCCTGACCTACCAGACCTGCCCTGTCAACAATCATTACAACAGGTAAGTTTTGAAGACACACATCATGTAGTATCTGATCATAAGCTCTCTGATAAAAAGATGAATAAATTGAAACAACAGGTTTATAGCCACTGGCTGCAAGTCCTGCCGCAAAAGTTACTGCATGTTCCTCAGCTATACCTACATCAAAAAATCTGTCAGGATATTCTTTTTGAAATCTTGAAAGACCTGTGCCATCAGGCATTGCTGCTGTAATAGCTAATATTTTTTTATTTTTCTTAGCCAATTTAACTAATGTTCTTGAAAAAACTTCTGTGTAAGACATTGTTCCTGCAGCTGAAGACTTTACTTCCTCTCCTGTTTCAACATCAAACTTTCCTATGCCATGAAATTTTGACGGATTATTTTGCGCAGGTAAATATCCTTTTCCCTTTGTTGTTTTTACATGTATAACAATTGGATGGTCTATTTTTAAGGCATTTTTAAAAATACTAATCATTCCATTAATATCATGTCCATTAACGGGTCCAATATATGTGATTCCTAAATCGTCAAACAAACCACCTGGTATAATAAAGTTCTTAATATTATCTTTCGTTTTCTTTACTTTTTTAACTATTTTTTTACCGATTTTTGGAATTTTGCTTAAAGATGTTTCAACATCTTCCTTCAGGTAATTGTAGTGTTCTCCAACTCTTAACTTATTTAAATAGTTTGACATACTGCCAACATTTTGAGAAATAGACATATTGTTGTCATTTAAAATAATTACAAAATTCTTTCCTAAACTTGCAACATTATTAAGAGCTTCCAAAGCCATGCCACCGGTAAGTGCTCCATCACCAATAACCGCCACAACCTTATTATTGTTATTATTAAGCTTATTTGCCATAGCCATACCAAGCGCCGCAGATATTGATGTTGAGCTGTGCCCTGTGTCAAAAGAATCAGTATCGCTTTCGTGTCGTTTTGGAAAACCACTTATACCATCAAGCTGTCTTAATGTATCAAACTGTTCCTTACGACCTGTTAAAATTTTATGTGTGTATGACTGATGACCTACATCCCATACAATTTTATCCTGTGGGAAATTTAAAACTGCATGCAGAGCTATAGTCATATCTACAGCACCTAAATTTGACGCAAGATGACCACCTGTTTTGCTGACTTTTTCTATTAAAAAACTTCTTATTTCTTCAGCCAAAATAGGATATAAATCCTTATCTATTTTTTTTATATCATTTTCTTTATTTATATTATCTAATATTTGTCCCATATTTCTTACGCTTTAGTTTTATTTTTTCCTATTAATTAATTTAATTATTAATTGTTTTAGGAAATCATTATTGCCGTTAATATTATCTAAAATTTCAATTGCTTCTTTTGAATATTTTTCAACATCCTTTTTTGATTGTTCTATGCCACAAAGAGAAACGTATGTTGTTTTGTTGTTCTTTTCGTCACTGTGAACAGGTTTGCCTAAAACATCTGTTGTACTTGTAATATCCAAAATATCATCCTGTATCTGAAAGGCTATACCAACGTTTTTTGCTATTTTTTCTACATTTAGAATCTCAACTTCATTTGCCCCTGCAAGAATTGCACCTGCCATCATGGAAGCTTCTATTAAAGCTGCCGTTTTCAAATTGTGGATATACATAATTGTATCCATATCCATCTTTTTATTTTCATTTATTACATCAACAGTCTGACCGCCAACCATGCCATAGACGCCTGCTTTCTTTGCAATTACACCCATTGCCTCTGCAGCTTTCATAGGCTTATCACTTTTTATTACAGCCTGAGACATAATCTCATAGGCCATATTAAGAAGACCATCTCCTGCTAATATACCCAAATCCTCGCCATACTGCGCATGTGTAGTTTTTTTGCCACGACGATATTCATCATTATCCATTGCAGGTAAATCATCATGTACCAAAGAATAAGTATGAATCATTTCTATCGCTGCCATAAAAGGATAAACATTTGTAACATCGTCTTTAAACAATTTTGCCGTTTCCATTATAAGCATTGGACGAAGTCTTTTTCCACCTGCTTTAAGACTGTAATTCATTGCCTCAATAATTATTTTCTGTTTGCCTTCTTCTTTTGGAAAATAATTATATATAATATCTTCTACTTCTTTTGTTTTTAACTTTAAGTTTGTATTGAAATCGTTCATAATAACTCCTAAATGTCTGTTAAACGTTCTGCTGTGCTTCTTCATTTATTATTTTAATTTGTTTTTCAATAGTCTCTATCTGCTGATTGCAGTCTTTTATTATTTTCAAGCCCTGATTATATAATTTAAAAGACTCATCTAATGTAACATCTTCTTTTTGCATTGCTTCAATAATTTTTTCAACTTCATTAAAGTTCTGTTCTATATTTTTTTTATTTTCCATTATAAACTCCTTCAGTTATATCATAGGTTTTTGCTTTTATTTGTCCATCCTTAACAGTCAACATAACATCATCACCTACATTAACCTGTTTTACAGAATTAATTGCTTCGCCCTTATCATTAGCAAAATAAGCAAAGCCTTTTGAAATTTTATTTAAAGGAGATAAACCGTTAAGTTTCTCCGCATATATTGCAAGCATATGCTTTCTGTTAGTGAATAAACTATTAAAAGCATCATTAAGTTTTGTATATAATTCATCTGAATACTGTTTTTTGGTATTTAACTGATTAATTGGATTATATAGATTAAGTTTGGTCTGTATATATTTCAAATTGTTACGTGTGTTTGAAATTTTATTAACCATCTGAGATAGTAACAACTGTTTGTAACGTGTGATATTAAGTAAATATTCATTGTAATCAAATACAGCTATCTCAGCCGCAGCACTTGGAGTTGGTGCCCTTAAGTCTGCCACATAATCAGCAATTGTTGTATCAGTTTCGTGACCTACCGCCGAAATAATAGGTGTATTACAATCGAAAATAGCTTTTGCCACTATTTCCTCATTAAAAGCCCACAAATCTTCAATGGAGCCACCACCACGGCCCACAATAATTACATCTAGAGACAATGAATCTAAATATCTGATACCGTTTACAATATCTATTGCAGCCTCTGCCCCCTGTACAAGACTTGAATATAAATATAACTGCACATAAGGATTTCTTCGCTTTGTAATATTAATAATATCCTGTATTGCAGCACCTGTTTTTGCTGTGCAAATTCCAATTTTTAAAGAATACTTAGGTATGGGTTTCTTATACATGTTATCAAAAAGTCCCATTTCACTAAGTTCGTTTTTTAACTGTTCAAAACGCTGATATAGTAGGCCTGCACCTTCTAAGGTTATACTTTTTGCATATAACTGATATTTTCCATCTCTTTCAAAGACGTTAACGCTGCCTAAAACAATTACCTTCTGTCCTTCTTCTAATGTGAATTTCAAATTGTTTCTGTTACCCTTAAACATTATGGCTGAAATTACACCTGTCTTATCTTTCAATGTAAAATATATATGACCTGAAGAATGATAAGTTACATTGCTTATTTCTCCCTTAATGCAAATATTAGCCAGCATAAAATCCTGACTAAACATTTGCTTTATATATGTGTTTACCTGACCAACTGTGTATATAGACGGCATATATTATCTCCTAAAATAATTTTGCAAGAACCCCATTAACAAATGATGGTGAATCATCTGTTCCGTACTTTTTGGCAAGTTCAACAGCCTGGTCTACGGCAACAGGCTTTGGTATATCATCATCAATATTCATTTCATAGTAAGCTAATCTAAGAATATTTAGGTCAGCTTTTGCCATTCTGTCTGTTTTCCATGATACAGCTACCTTGTCAATTTCTTTATCAATATCATCAATTCTTGAAACTATATCTGTAACACGATTAATTATATATTCTTTATCTTTTTCCTTTATTTCTTTAATTTCGCCTAACTGTTCTAAATTCTCCATGTATAATCTATATTGTTTTTGTAAATCTTCATCCTCATGGAACTCTGTACAATATAACAATTTAAAAACATATTCTCTGATTTCGGCTCTCTTCATATTTCCTCCACATATCTGATTATTAATTATGTTATTACGTTCAAAAAGGGTGTCCTAACAGACACCCTACGTTAATCTAAATTATTTTGATAAAACACTTGAAATGTTTACATTAACATTCTCAACCTTCAAGCCTGTCATATTTTCAACTGTAGTTTTAACTCTGTCCTGTACTTTCTTAGATACTTCAATAATCTTTTCGTTCATTCTGATAATAATTGAAACATCTACCATAACGCTACCTTCAGCTACATCAACTCTAACGCCCTTTGAAAGTTTCTTCATGCCAAGTTTTGCAACAATCTCTGATGTGATATTACCAGCCATACCAACAACACCATCAACTTCTAAAGCTGCCATTGCTGAAATAACAGCAAGTACATCATCACTAATATGAACATCACCTAATTCTGATTTTTCGTTTATTCTATATGTGTTTCTTACATCTTCCATTTCAAACCTCCTACCTTAAGGATAACCTTATAAACTAACGATAGTATATCATTAATAATATAAATTTACAACCATTTAGGCAAAACAGAAACAGCCATCTGACAGGTACCACATTACCTTCAAATGGCTGTTTTTGTTTTTATAAATTTATTGAAGTTTCACTATCATTTCCATTATTGACTCAATATTTAAAAAATTTTCTTCAATCTTTTCTTCTGAAGGAATTTCGATGTCAAAATTGTTTTCCAGCTCCTCAATAAATTCAATCATTTCCATAGATTCTAAATATTCTACAAGGTTTAAATTATTGTTTTCCACACTAATTCCCGGACTAATCATCTCCAAAATTTCAATAATTTCATCTCTCATTATTCATGCCTCATTCTATAAAATATTTTTTGTTTTGAAAATATACTTTCACGTATATAATTACCATACTATGAAATATAATTCAATTCTTTTTTATGATATATGAAAACAAGAAAAAAATATGCAACTTTTTTGATTTTTTTAAACATTTTCCATATTAACGTTTTAATTTCCTATTCAACGTTTTTAAGTGCGTTGTCCATTGGTATCTTCTTAATTTTTTTAAACTGGAAAAATGCAACTATACCATAGCAGACAATTCCTATGATAAACATTTCAACATAAGTTTTTTGTTCCAAATATAAAGTTAGCCAACCATTATAATCTTTCATCATTTCAAAATAAATCTGATCAATAATTTCTGTTGATAAAATAAGGCTTATAATTATTGACAAGCCAACCATCCAGGTTGTTGCTGTTATATAAAGTTTACCGACTTCCCTATTATTGTAGCCTAAAATTTTAACCATTGAGATTGAATTTTTATTCTTCTCAATTATTAATTTTGTTAAAAGATAAATAAGTAAAACAAACAGACAAATTGCAAAAACATTTATAAGATAAAACATATTCCCCATTGAAACGTTTAGCTGTCTGGAGGTTTTGGTCATATCTTTTTCTGTTATTATACTTGCAACATCTTCGTCGTCAATGGACAATTTTTCATTTGAAAAATAGCCTGAAAAATAATTCTTGTCCTTATCAATTAATGAATTTAGTTTATCTCTTGTCATAAATACTGAAAGACTACCCGGATAATTAATTACTCCGGCTACCTTTATTTTGTATTTTTTACCACTGTATTTATCTTTTAATGTAAAAGTATCACCTTTATTTATTTTGTATTTTTCTGATAAGCCATCGGAAATATACATTCCATTTTCTACGTTCTTTTTAAAATATTTACTGTCTTCTTCAATACCATACAGGCTTATATCCTCACTAAGAGAACGTCTGTTAATCTGTAAAGATGTTAAACTGTATTTTTCAGCATCTTTATTTTTTACCTGGACAGAATTCTTTAACACATATTGATTTTTTGCAATCATATTGTCTACAATTTCATTTTGATAATGTGTTAATAAAGGATGCATCATCATACCAAATAACAGCATAATATTGGCAAACAAAATACCAACAAATAAAGTTATGTAATTACCTTTGTTTTGTAAAATTATTCTCAAACGGAATCTTGTAATAAATTTAAAGTTTGGTAATTTTAATGCTCTCCTGTTCTTCTTTCTTGTTAAATCCTTTCTGATAAACTTAAGTGGACTTATGGAAAGTTTAGACATTAATGTAATAAAATTAATTACAAGCATAATTATCAAAGGAACAACCGTAGTTAAAATAAACGCTTCTGCATTCCAAATTGTCTTATATTTTGTAAGGCTGTAACTTCCATAATACATTCCTGCCGCAACATTTTTAAATATTGTATAGCCCAAAACATTTCCAATAATTGCAGCTATAAGCGAAATTATGATTGGAAGTGCCATATAATGTACTACCAACTGTTTCTTTGAATAGCCCATGGCTCTAAGTGTACCTATGGCCGTTGCTTCATTTACAATTGTATGATTAATTGTAACAGCGAATACAAATGCTAAAATTATAATTAAAATATATAAAAGCACAATCATCATAGAATGATCACTACCTATATCATCGCCTGTAAAATTAATAGCCGAATTAGTATATCTTGGTACATATTCATTAATTTCATTTCCGCCTGCATAGACTACTTTTGATATTTCCTTAACTAACTTGTCCGATTTCTTCTTTTCGTTTTTTTCATTTGCAGGTTCATTATTGTATTTCCATGCATAATCATAAAATGTATTTTTGTCAATGGCATCAAACTGATCGTCTGTAACAATTGCCACGCCGAACAACACAGCATCAAACATAAGATCTGTATTATTTGAAAATAGTGCACTGTAATCTGACAACGCCACTAAACCTGTAACTTTGTATTTTTCTTTTGAAAAACCAACCGTATCGCCTATTTTGATTTTATTGTTATCCGCAAACATTCTATCAAGAGCTATTTCGTTATTTTTCTTAGGAAGTTCACCATCCATTATGCAGATTTTATTTACATCTTTTCTGTTTTTAAACAAACGTAAAGTTGCATTTTCACTTCCTGATAGTTTTTTGTCACTTTGTAACTCTTTATAAAAATTTTTATATATTTTTATATTATTTTTTTCTATTTCTTTTTTATCACTATGTGACAAATCATTTTTTAAAACAAAATGACCATTTTCAATATTGTATTTTTCAAAACTGTCATCATAAGTTTTCTTCATGCTTGAACCGGCAACAAGGAAACCTGATATGAAACCGATTGTTAATGTCATAAAAAGAAATATTGCTATATATTTTCCAAGTTCACTTTTTAACTCTCTTGGTAATCTTTTCAGTAAAGGACTTCTCATACCAATCCCCCCCTACCAGTCAAGATCTTTAGCAGATATTTTATTTTCATTTTCAACTATTTTTCTTATTTGTCCATCTTTTAATTTAATGATTTTATCTGCCATATTTTTTATTGCATCATTATGTGTAACCATGATAATTGTATTGCCATATTTTTTGTTTACATCTTCAATTAACTGTAAAATATCTTTTGAAGTATTGTAATCGAGAGCTCCCGTTGGCTCATCACATAATAAAATATCAGGATTTTTTACAATAGCTCTTCCAATGGCTGTTCTTTGTTGCTGACCACCGGATAACTGATTTGGTAACTTATTTCTGTGTTCATACAAGCCTAAAGTATTAAGAAGTTCATCAATATCTAAAGGATTGTCACTTAAATATGCACCTACTTCAATATTTTCTTTTACATTTAAATTAGGAATAAGATTATACATTTGAAAAATATAGCCAAGGTGTTTTCTTCTGTAATTCGTTAATTCGCCTTCGCTCATATTTGAAGTTTTTTCTCCATTAATTGCTACATATCCTTCATCGCCGTTATCTATACCTCCTATTATGTTAAGAAGTGTAGATTTACCTGAACCTGAAGGTCCTAACATTACACAGATTTCACCTTTAGCTACATTAAAATCAATTTCTTTTAAAACTTCTACAGAGTTCTCTCCCTGTCCAAAACTTTTCTTTAAATTTTTTACCTCTAAAAACATCTTTATTCCTTTCTTAAAATAATCTTCATTAATACTTACATTAAGTTTTCAATTTATTTCTAAAATCTACAACCTTTTATATTATTGGAGTTTATACTTTAAGTTGTATATTAATATAATGGCAATTTGAAACTTTCAATTTTAAATCTTAATCTTATTATTAAAGAAAAAAACTGAATAAGTAACGAACTTTAAATTTCAATTACCTATCCAGTCCTTTTCTAAGCCTTAGTGGCAGCCCCTACATTTACTGCAATCTCCACCACATTGGAGAGATTTTCCACTTTTTTTATCCTTTATCATGCTTCTAACTATTAAACACACAATAACTACTAAAACAGCTAAAACAATAAATGTTCCTACTATTCCATTCATAAAACCCTCTCCTTTCAAGTCGGAAACGAAATGCCCAGTTTCATTTCCATATTTCATAATGATTTACACGGCAAGTCTGCCATTTTTATTAATATTTTAAAGTTTTACTTTGTTTATAAGGTCTAAATAATAAGTAAATAAATGCGATTATTATTGCAACGGCAAAAATTGTACCAAATCCAAATGTTGCTCCTGTAAATAATGAACCGATTTGGAAAATACAAAGTGAAACTAAGTAAGCTAAACCACACTGGTATCCAATTGCAAAGAAGAACCATTTTGTATTGTTCATTTCTCTCTTAATAGCACCCATAGCTGCAAAACATGGAGCACATAATAAGTTGAATACTAAGAATGAGTAAGCTGCAATAGCACTCATGCTATGAGCAAGTGTTCCCCAAACTTCCTGACCGTCTTCTGCGATTTCAGAACCAAATCCGAATAACATACCAAATGTACTAACAACGTTTTCCTTAGCAATAAGACCAGTAACAGCAGCAACTGCCATTTTCCAGTTACCCCATCCAAGAGGTTTGAAGATTGGCGCGATAACACCACCGATTTTTGCTAAAATGCTGTCATTTAACTGTGTTTCCATATCAAGCATGCCAAAGTGTCCGTCAAGCCAACCAAAGTTCATTAAGAACCAAAGTAAGATTGTTGAAAGTGTAATAATTGTTCCTGCTTTCTTGATGAATGACCATCCACGTTCCCACATACTTCTTAAAACATTTCCTGCTGTTGGTAAATGGTATGCTGGAAGTTCCATTACGAATGGTGCAGGATCTCCTGCGAACAATTTAGTTTTCTTTAAAATAATACCAGATACGATAATTGCTGCAACACCTACAAAATATGAACTTGGAGCTACCCACCAGGCACCATCAAATAACGCACCTGCGATTAACGCAATGATTGGTAATTTAGCACCACATGGAATAAATGTAGTTGTCATAATTGTCATTTTTCTATCTCTGTCATTTTCAATTGTTCTTGAAGCCATTACACCAGGAACACCACAACCACTACCAATAAGCATAGGGATAAATGATTTACCTGATAAACCGAATTTTCTAAAAATTCTGTCCATGATGAACGCTACTCTTGCCATGTAACCACAAGATTCAAGTACAGCTAAGAAGAAGAATAATACTAACATCTGTGGAACAAAACCAAGAACAGCACCAACACCCGCAACAATACCATCAAGGATAAGTCCCTGTAACCAGTCAGCACAGTTAAGCGCTACTAATACTTTTTCAATCGCAGGTGGAATAATCTCACCAAACAATACATCATTTGTCCAGTCAGTTACAATTGTACCAACTGTTGTAACTGAAATATAATATACAACAAACATTACAATTGCAAAAATTGGAAGAGCTGCCCATCTGTTAGTAACAATTCTATCAATTTTGTCAGATGTTGTTAATTTTTCTTTGTTTGACTTTGTATAGCATCCGTTAATTATTGAAGATATGTATTCGTATCTTTCATTTGTAATAATACTTTCTGTATCATCATCAAACTCTTTTTCTAATGCTTCAATCTGATTGTTTACATTTGGAACATCCTTTAAGTTTTCTGAAATCTTATCATCTTTTTCTAACAACTTAATTGCAAAGAATCTTTTCTGTGCATCAGGAACTTCTGATGATAAAAGAGCTTCTGTCTCATCAATGATTGTTTCAAGCTTTTCATTAAATTTATGTGCTATTTTATTTTCCTGCTTGCTTTCAGCAAGTTTAACTGCTTTGTTTGCAAGCTCTTTAATACCTTTTCCTTTTAAAGCAGATATTTCAACAACTTCACAACCTAACTTTTCGCTAAGTTTGTCAATATGAATCTTATCACCTTTCTTTTCAACGATATCCATCATATTAACAGCCATGATTACAGGAATACCAAGTTCCATAATCTGTGTTGAAAGATATAAGTTTCTTTCTATATTTGTACCATCAACAATATTGATGATTGCATCAGGTACCTCGTTAATAAGATAATTTCTAGCCACAACTTCTTCCAAAGTATATGGTGATAAAGAATAAATACCAGGTAAATCCATAAGCTTAACATCTTTATGTCCTTTTAATTTACCTTCTTTTTTTTCTACTGTTACTCCGGGCCAGTTACCTACAAATTGGTTTGATCCTGTTAGAGCATTAAACAAAGTTGTTTTACCACTATTTGGATTACCAGCCAATGCAATTTTAATCGACATTACTATTTTCCTCCCATTGTTTGTCTTTGCTATCTTTTGTTAGTGTTTTCTAACTGTATAGTAAAAAAAATTATTCTACTTCAATCATTTCGGCATCTGCTTTTCTTAAAGATAATTCATAACCTCTAACAGTTACTTCTACAGGATCACCAAGTGGTGCAACTTTTCTAACGTATACTTCCACGCCTTTAGTTATTCCCATATCCATGATTCTTCTTTTTACAGGGCCGTCGCCAGTAAGTTTCTTAACTTTAACAGTTTGACCTACTGCTACTTCTCTTAACGTTTTCATAAAAAGCTCCTCTCCTTTATGTATTAATTAAACCATTATCTTATTGGCCATATCTTTGCCAATTGCGACTCTGGATTCTTTAACATTAACAATAACGTTGCCTCCAATTTGAGACACAACAGTAACTTTTGCTCCTTGTACAAAACCTAAGTTTTCAAGGAAGCGTCTAGTTTCTTCTTTTCCACCAACTCTTTTTATTTCATTTTCTTCCCCTGAATTCACCATTGTTAAAGGCATCATAAGTTCCTCTTTTCTCTGTTGCTATTTTTTACTCTAGTTAGTATAGTCTAACTTTCATTAGATGTCAATAATATTTTTTCGTCCTTACTAATTTTTGTTTGTTATGTATATTCCTTATTGTAAATATAGTAAAAAAACACACTAATACACAAATTGAATTTTGCCTTATTTTTTGATATAATCATTGTTATAAATGTGAAAAGGAGCTTATTAATGAAAAGTAATGAATCTTCAGAGATGTATTTAGAAACAATTCTTGTTTTAAGTAAACGTCTTCCTGTTGTTCGTTCTGTTGATGTTGCTAATGAACTAGGATTTAAGAAATCAAGTGTCAGCATCGCCATGAAACATCTTCGAGAAAACAACTATATAACTGTAACAGATTCCGGTTTTATATATTTAACTGATGACGGAAAAAGTCTTGCGGAAATGATATATGAACGTCATCAGATTTTAACTGAATGTTTTATAAAACTTGGTGTATCTGAAGATGTTGCTACTGAAGATGCATGTAGAATTGAACATGTTATTAGTCAGGAAACAATTGATGCCATAAAAAAACATATGCATAAATAAAGAAAACGATATATGATTCTTATATTTTAATAAAGACTTTCATATATCGTTTTTCTTTTTTTATTTTGCCGGTGTAATAGTTATATTGTTAACAGATATATTTGTTTTTCTTTTTATAACATCTTCAATCTGTGCTCTTTTCTCATCACTTACTTCTGTGTCTGATAAAATAACATCTGCCTGATTATCATTTATGGTAACTATAATATCGTTAAATCCTTTTGCTTTAAGCAATGTTTCAATATTGTTTTCCATTTCACTGTTTTCAGTAATTTTAACCATTGATTTAACAGCTTTCTTTTTTTCCTTATCGCCTATATCGTTATTGTTAATTACTTCTAACAGTGTTTCTTTGTTTTTAGATCTTGTCTGCTCTCTGTTCAGTTTTGCCTGAACCATATAAGAACTTAATGTGCTTCCATTTGTAAGAACAGCAGCTCCCGGTTCCTCTGTAGTCTCTTCTTCTTTATCCATACTTTCTATGTCTTCATTATTTGTAAGTAAATTATCTTTGGAATAAATTGATTCGTATGTATCATTAGTTACCTTTTTTGATTCATTTTTCTTATCAAGGTTTGCAGAATAATTAAGATATCCTGCCACTGCAATTAACACAGCTAAGAACGTAACAATGAATTGGTTTTTCTTTAAGATTTTTTTCATATTTCCTCCTTTTAATCATTACTAATTATAGATATTTTATGAACGGGTATATTAAATAATGCATTAATCATATTTGTTATCTCATTTATTTTTTCAGCATCCTTTAGTCCCTTTGCCGTAACTGCCACACCTTCAATTTGCGGATATATTTCTTTTATAATGTAAGGATATTCTTCCTGACTTCCATTAAAGATAACTGTTGAAACTTTAGAAGATTTTTTCTCCCCGGATTCTTGACTTTCCTCTTTATCAACCTGTAAAATTTTTTCATTACCTGATTTGAAAGTAATCATTACATTTACATTTGTAACTCCATCTATACTCTCTATAATATTTATTATTTCTTTTTTAGTTTTGTTCTCATAGCTTTCCTTTGATATGCTTTTTTCTGTGTGTTTGACTGTTTTTTCTTTATTATCTACTTTTTCAAAATATGATGAACCAATTAATAATATGCCAGCAAGTGCCAATAAAATTATTTTTTCTTTTCCTATTTTTTTCAGGTTAGTAAGCTTGTCAATTATTTCCTGTTTCATTTCCATACTTTTCACTTAGCCTCTCTTCTATTTTCTTTTCAAAATCATTTAGCCGGGTGTCTAACTGATTTTTTGCATCTATATTAATATTTTCTGTAATTATTCTATCCACATTAATATCTTTTTTGGTAATCTTAAAAACAGGAGACAAAACAATTAATATCAAAAGGATACCTGCAAAAAATTTAATGTACTTTATGTATCTTTTTTCTGGAAAAATATTCGTAATAATTGTAATTACCAACATAAATATACAAATATTTTTAATATAACTATATATAAATTCCATTTTACCCCTTTCCTGTACACATACATATGATAGCAATACTTATTATAAATAAGAGACTGCAACCGGTTATGACTTTTGAAAGCATTCGCATTCCTATGGACATGGAATTAAAACTGGCAACAATTCTACAATCTGCAATAGGCTGAACCAAAGCAGCCACTATTTGCATCAAAAAAGAATACAATTGAATTTTCAAAAAAGGCACCGCACATAAAACAACAATCACTATAATAGCCGTTGTTCCAATAGCGTTTTTTATTAAATTAGCAGATCCTAAAAATATGCCTGTTATTGCATCTGTACTATTTCCAACAACCGGCACACTTCCTATTACCTTTCTTATGGTTTGATTTTTTGTGCTATCAATTGATGGCAAAATAAGAGCCTGTATTATATTCAGTCCTGTTACGATTCCCACAAAAGTTTTCATAAGAAAATTCACTATATTTCCAACCACCACTGCTGTTCTTGACAAAAAGTCTTCCTTTGATATGTTGTTCACTATGCTAACTGCAACATATATTTTAATTAGCGGAATTATTATATGTAGGAAAACAAATTGGGCTACTGATATAATTACCAAACAAAGCTGATAAAAACCTGAAGCAGAAACTTATCCCGTAATTGCCACTGACAAAAAATATGTTGGTACAATTCCATACATAAATTTAAGTAACATCTCAACAAAATCAACAGCAATATTACACAATTCACTGAAAAGACCAAACATAAATGTAACTGAAACAAGATAACATATAAAAAAACCTGTTTCTGAAACATCGTCCTTTGAAAAAACTTTTGTAAAATTTGTAAAAAAGCACGAGATAATTATTGTTAAGAATAATTGCCAAATAATATTAAACAGATAAGAATTATTTCCAAAAGTCTTATAATATATACTTTTAACTATTTCTCCTAAAATAGTAATGACCTTTCCTTTTATAATATTGTTTATAATTTCCTTAACACTTATATCTCTGTTACCGGACTCTCTAAGAATTCTTTGTGGCTCATCAAATTGAAAATCATCCATACTGATAAACGTTTCTTCATTATATGATTTTTCTTTTATATTTTTATCACTACACTTTGCAACATTGCAAACTGACAAAGTAACAGTGATGCACATTATAATTAAAATAATCTTTTTCATAAATCAATTAACCCTAAGATAGCATTTTTCCTATTTTTAATATTAACTCTGAAAAAATAGGTAAACTAATGACCAGAATTGATATTTTTCCAAATATCTGAACCTGATTGGATATGGCAACATATCCACAATCCTTACATATATCTGAAGCAATTTCGCATATAAAGGTTATACCTGTTATTTTTAACAATATTTTAATGTACTCTTTGCTAACATTGGTCAATTCTGATATTTGGTTAAATATATTTATAATGTAAGTAAGTTTTGTAAGCATCATTATAAATATAATTAAACATCCTGTTATGGATAATAATATTCCATATTCGGGTTTAACATTTTTAAACTGAATTCCTAAAACCACCGTGGCAATACTAATAACTCCTACTGCAATCATCTTTTACCTGTCCTTACAACCTGAATAATTTCTTTATTGTTTCAAAAAGCTCATATATGTATGGGACAATCCACGTTAAGACTAATATAAGACCTGCCAGACTTGTCAAAAAAGCCTGTTCCTCTCTACCGCTGTGTTTTAAAATCTGACCTACAACCGACACAATTATACCTACTGCCGCTATTTTAAAAATCATATTTATTTCCATAATTGTTCCTTTCATCTCATATTAATAAAACAGCAATTAGGATTCCTGAAAAGGTTCCCAGGCATTTGTATAATTTACACTTATTATTCTTTTCTTCCTTTAATTGCAAAATCACTTCCTGTATATCATTAATACATTCATCAATGTTACTTAGTTGTGTTTCCCTATCTGTTACACCAAGATTAGTTCCAAAAGTAAGTATTACGTCCGTTTCCTGCTTATCAAATTTAATTTCTTTTTTCAAATATTTGTTAACTGCCATTTTCCAGCTTTCAAATAATGTTTTTTCTTCCATAAAGTAAACTTCGCTTACTTTATGGTAAAAGTTTTCTATTACATTATTATTTATTTTTATAAGTTCCATTGCCTCAAAAACTGATAAATTATCATATTTAATTTTCCCTTTGAGAATTCTTAAACTTTTCTTAAATGCATCTAAGTTATTTATTTTTGCTATATACTCATTTGCCAGAGCAAAACCCATTAAGCTGCACGCTGTTACAACAATAAGCACTCCAATTACTTTTAAACACATAGGTACTCTCCAATATTTAATATACAAATCTTTTTTTCGAACAAATCTACAAAATCTTTTCCAAGCTTTTTTATTACAGCCGCCTGATTTTTTCCATGGACTGTGGCGATTATAAAAATTCCTGACAAATTAGCATATTCTAACGCCTCAATATCCTGTGCTGTTCCTATTTCATCTACTGCAATTAATGTTGGTGCCATTGACCTTATTGCCATAAGTATCCCCTTTGATTTGGAACAGTTGCTTATAACATCTGTTCTTTTTCCTAAATCCATTGTTGGCACGCCTTTATAACAACCACTGATTTCATTTCGCTCATCAATGACACATAAACTTGTACCAGCAAAATTTTCACTAATTTTATAAACTAAATCTCTAAGTAATGTTGTCTTACCAAGTCCCGGTGGTGAAATTATTAATGTATTACACAAGTGATTATTTTTGTATAATTTAGGAAAAATCATTTCACTGCAATTTTTTATATGATGATTTATTCTAAAATTAATAAATCTAATATTTCTAACAATGGGCTTATCATAAATAGTTCCTGCCATATAACCACCAATGCCTACTCTATGACCGCCTGGAATTGTAATAAACCCTTCAGCCATATTCTGCTCGTATGCGTAGGCAGAATATTCTGTAATCAAATTAAAAGTATCGATAACATCTTTTTCATTACATATAACATCAAGTATAATTTCACCCATACCTGTATTTAAAATCACATTTTTGTTTACTCTGATTCTAATTTCATATATGTTTTTTATTTCATATTTTTCTAAAACTTGTCTTATTTTACAATTAAAATATCTGTATATATTTTCCATTTTTATAATTCTCCTTAAAAAAATATATGAAAGATAAAAAAATATATTCTATTTATTTTTATATGTGTTACAATTAGTGAGATGAAAAAAATAATTAAACAAAAAGGATGGTAACTTATATGAAGAAACTAAAGAAAGCATTAATTGTTTTTCTTGTGCTAGGTCTGTTTTGTAGTCTCGGATATACTTTTCTAGGGACGACAAATCCCATGATTAATACAGTTGCAAAAGAAAATGAAACAACAGCTAATCCAAAACCTAACACAGCTACAACTAATTACAAACTGTTGAAAAGCATAAAGTTAGACAAGTTATCTCTTTCCATAACTAAAGGAAAGAAAGCAATTATCAAAGCCAGTTTAAAATACCAACAGGATTCATCTTCACCAAAAGAACCTGTTGTCTGGGTTAGCAAAAACACTTCCATTGTAAGTGTTAATAGCAAAGGCAAGATTACAGCTTTAAAAGCAGGAACTACATATATTGTCTGCAAAGGTGAAACCGGCAAAATAAAAGCAAGATGCAAAATTGAAGTAAGAGATCCTTACAACAAGATTAAGACTTTAAAATTAACATCTACTTCTTTGCGTGTTGGTAAAAATCAAAAAAGATTTTTAGACTTAAAGACAACTTATGATAAAAATAAAAAATACAAAAATGAACCTGTTGTTTGGATAAGCACAAACAACGAAGTTGTAACAGTAAAAAACGGTGTTATTAAAGGTAAAAAAACAGGTACAGCTTATATCAAGGTTCGTTCTAAATACACAAATGAAACTGCAAAATGCCAAGTTACGGTTGTAAAGAAACTTAAATATGTAGCTTATACTTTTGATGACGGTCCTGGTGAATACACAGACAAACTTTTATCAGCATTGAAAAAGTACGAAAGCAAAGCTACTTTCTTCGTATTAGGTAATCGTGCTAATTCATTTAAAAAACAGTTACAAAGAGAATATAATCTTGGCATGGAGATTGGTTCACATACATGGTCACATAAGAACTTAAAGATTTTATCTAAGAAAAATGTTAAGAAAGAAATTTCTTATGCAAGAAATGCAATTAAAAATGTAACCGGAGAATATCCAACATTACTTAGACCACCTTATGGAAATTACAACTCCATAGTTAGCAAGAATGCAAAAGCACCTATGATTTATTGGTCTGTTGATACAGAAGATTGGAAACATCGTAATGTTAAATACATAAAAAATTATGTTATAAATCATGCAGGCGATGGCCAAATTATCTTGTTACATGACATTCATCCAACATCTGTTAACGGATTTATCAAAGCCCTACCGGAGCTTAGAAAAAAAGGTTATGAGCTTGTTACCGTTAGTGAACTTTACAAGATTAAAGGAAAGACCATGAAGAATGGTATTATGTATTTTGGACCAAATTATTAAAAGATATTATTTCGAATAAATATTAAAATTTACATTAAATAGAAAATAGAGGTATAAGTCAATTTGTGAACTTACACCTCTATTTTTTATGACTATTTTCATATAACTGTTTACGAATATCCATTCCAATATAAATCAATTATTATCTCTTGTTCTATGTAATCTGCTAAATCATTACAAATTATCAACCACACTATCATTTTATCAGCCACACCATCATTTATGATATGGCTGATTATTTATTATTCTATAGCTTCTGTAAATCTGTTCTAAAAGAATAACTCTCATTAACTGATGTGGAAATGTCATTTTTGAAAAGCTTAATTTGAAGTCAGCTCGTTTTGATATTGATTCATGTAATCCAAGGGAACCGCCTATTATAAATATGATATGGCTTTTTCCTTCTATTCCTAACTGATTAATTTTCTTTGATAATTCCACTGAATCCAACTGTTTACCAAGGATTTCAAGAGTTATGACAAAAGCCCCTTCCGATATATGCTTGCTAAGTCTTGCTGCTTCTTTTTCTTTTACAATATTGATTTCTGCTTCCGTTGAATTTTCTGTTGTTTTCTCATCAGCAACTTCAATGATATTTAATTTACAATATCTTGATAATCTTTTGCTGTATTCTTTTATGGCATCCACATAAAACTTTTCTTTAATTTTTCCTACTGTTAATAATGTAATTTTCATCTGTATCTCCTTATTTGCAATAGACTTATTGTACTCTATTTGAAAGCAAAAATAAATATCATTTACTTGTTTATAACCATTTAATAGTTTATAATAGTGTTAGTTTATGAATATCAGTTACTTTTTAAGGAGGCACAATATGGAAGATAGCAATTTCAAAAACAACAATACTTCAGATGTGCAGGAAAACAAATTGCCTGAAAGCCTGTACGATTATACAGATAACAAAGTCCATTCCTTTATACGACTATCAGATAAATATAAGGACATTACATCATCAGCCTTAACAATGCTTATTGTTGGTATCGTAGGAATTATTTTTATGATTTTAGTTTTTGCTGATATTATACCACTTCCAATCAACGCATCTACGGCATGGTTGTTTGATTCTGTAATGGGTGGAATTTTCATTATATTTATTATTGCAGGCATTGTTTCTTTTATGCATGCAAAGCAGGTAAAAATCGATGCTGAAGCCGAAGATAAGTTAATTGAAGAAATTTTAGCTTGGGCAAAAGACAATATTTCAAAAGAACTTTTAGATGAAGGTTTAGATTTAAGGGAACCTGAAGAAATATTATATTTTAGTCGTGCTGACAAAATTAAAGATTTATTAATGCATCAGTTTGAAAACGCTGACGAAGCTTTAATTTATGAATACACTGAACAAATTTATCAAAATATTTATGAATAGTGTTTTGAAATTTTTTAGTGGCTTTTCCAATAATTGGAGCAAATATGCATATCCCTAGTGGAATGCTTTTAATGTAACAGAATTTTTTGATAAACATAATGAAAGAGATTGTCTATTTTTAGTAATAGACAATCTCTTTTTTCGTCTTTTCTTTTATTTACATAATTGCTTCTATGCCACCCTCATCCATTAATTCCTGATTATACAAAATCTCATCGCAGTTTCCTTTTGCAAAGAAATTACCATCTTTAATAACAACGGCTTCTCTGCAAATCTCTTTTGCAAAGGCTAAGTCATGAGTGGCTATAAGCATTGTATGTGGTAGGGAATTTAAGACATTAATGAGATTACGCCTTGCCTTAGGATCTAAAAAAGCTGTTGGCTCATCTAATAACATAACACTTGGTTTCATTGCCAAAACAGTAGCTAAGGCTGCCATTCTTTTCTCGCCACCTGATAATTTAAGGGCTGTTTTGTCCTTCAAGTGTTCAATATTCAATAATTTTAATCTGTCTTCTACTCTATATTTTACAGACTCTTCATCTAAACCTGCATTTCTAGGGCCAAAAGCAATATCATCATATATAGTAGCCATAAATAACTGATCATCAGGATTTTGAAAAAGCATCCCCACCTGCTGTCTTACTTTAACAATGTTTTTTGAGTTCACAACTAAATCACCTATTTTAATTTCTCCTGTACTATCTAATATTCCTTCAATGGCTAACATTAATGTAGACTTACCGGCACCGTTAGCTCCTATTAGTGCAAGTTTTTCCCCGGACTTAACATTCAGGGATAAATTATTTATTGCCTTTGTTCCGTCAGGATATTCAACTGTAACATTATTAATTGTAAGCATATTTCTTCCTCTTGTTTTCAAATATAATAGCAAACTCTTAAATACTTAAATTTAAATACTAAAAATTCAACACTCAAAATTCAATACTAAAATGCAAAAGCATTTTCTCTATAATATAACAAAAATCACACTGGACACAGTACATACCAAAAAGAATACTATATCTTTCAATGCAATCTTTTCTTTCTGATATGCAACCTGTTTGGTTCCATAACCTCTGCATTTCATGGCGTTATATATTCTTTCTGCCTTGTTAATGCTTTTTAAAAACAGATTTCCAACAAAGGGGCCCATGTGCTTAATATGTGGCCACTTGTATGCCGGATTCTTTAACCTATAGGATACAAGCATTGTTGAAACTTCTTCAGCCAAAACCCCAATATATCTATATATCATTTCCATTAAATTAACGATTAATGGTGGTATATGTAATCTTATTAACTGCTTTGTCAAATCAGAAAACCGCGTTGTAGCAATTAGTATTAATAAAGCCCAAACCGAAAACATAGTTCTAATAATCAAAACAACAAAAGAAATCAAACCATAAGTAATAGCAATTCTTCCAATAGAAAATGCTGTTTCCCTGTTTATAATCAGATTACTTATACCTGCAAAAAGTACAAAAGGCAAAGCAATCATTGTTCTTTTTATAATAATTTTTAAAGGTAATTCTGCTAAGGCCGTAGTGATTATCAAATAAAACAAAAAATATGAAAATCTAAGTAAATCATAACGTCTGACACTAAGTATACAAACAATATAGACAACTGTAACTACCATCTTTATTAATGGATGTATATTATGTATTATAGTATTTTTCATACTTAACTGTTCTAACGAATAAATTTCATTTACTTTACTTCTTATACCACTCATTAAATTTATAGGTTACCCCTTCCGTAACAGCTATCTCCTATTACTTATTTTTTTCTTAACGTAAGTTATTATTCCACCTGCTCCTAGCGCAAGGCAAAAGGTTATACCCGCTCCTATAATACCTGAAGCCGATGTTCCATTTCCTTTTTGCGACTTAAAATCATAATCAGGCAGTATTGATAATTTTTCCTGAATCTGACTCATTACACTATGAGTTTTATCACTATTTTTAAGTTCTGAAGTACCTGCTGTTTTTTCCATTGACCACTCCAATCCATCAGGATTAGAAGAAGCATAAAGAGATAAAACACCACCTGTTATAACAGCAACAATACCAATAATCACTGTAACTTTTTTTACAGATATTTTTTTGTCTATTTTTTGTTTAAATAAAGCCGAATTAATTATTTCAGGCCTCATTTTCCAAACAAATAAAACAACTGCAGCTGTTACAATTCCTTCACCTACTCCAATTGCCAGATGAATTGGTAACATTAACGCCACGAATGTTTTAAATGGAAACTCTGTTATCCCTGATAAAAGTGTTTCCATTACAACACCAAAAGCACCTATTTGAAGTGCAACCACAGGTCCTAAAAATGCCGATACTGAAAGTTTTGTTTTGGATATGTTATTTTTCAAAAACATCCTTATAATTGGAAATACTATTAAACATGGAATGATACCCATATTAAAAATATTAGCTCCTAGCGCAAGCAAACCTCCATCAGCAAAAATAAGGCATTGTATAACTAAAACTGATGCAATAGTTAATAAGGCAGGAAACTCTCCAAGTAACATTGCCAGTAAAATTCCACCGCCTATATGACCACTTGAACCGGTCCCCGGTATGGTAAAATTAATCATCTGGGCTGCAAAAACAAACGCGCCTGACACAGCCATAACCGGTAGTTTTTTTTCAGACAAATCGCTGTCTGTTATTTTCTTTATACCATACGCTGTTGCCCCTGCTGTTACAGCCCACATTGCTACGCCAACTTCAGGTGACAACAAACCATCTGCCATATGCATCTATTAAATCTCCTTTAATATTTCTTTTTTTATTTCTTTTAATGAAAGATTTTTCTCTTTTGCAATTCTAGCCAAATCTTCATATTCTAATTTTTCTTTTGATATTCCATAGCCGTAAGATTCCTTTAATGAAATGTCACCTAATGAACTTTCAATTGTTTTAACATTTCTTGTAAGTCCGTAACGTTTACAAATATACTCTCTAACGCCTAATGTTGTTGTGTATTTAAAAATTAATTTAAGGAACTTTTCCTTGTCTATATTTTTACACATACATGTAATCATTGTTCCCGGGCGATTTTTTTTCATATTAATATTTGTAGTGTACACATCTAAGGCACCATTATTCATTAAGATTTCTGTAGCAAAACCTATTTCTTCAGCAGTCATGTCATCTATATTACATACCAACTCCAGAACATCATCCATTTTCTGCTCTTCTTCTCCTAAGAAAGCTCTAACGCAATTTGCCACTGGAAAATCTTTATTTCCCATACCGTAGCCTATTTTCTGAGTTTTCATTATAGGCATTGCATCAAAATCATCTGCAAAATATTTAAGTAAAGCTGCCCCTGTTGGTGTACACAACTCACCCTTTATGTTACCTGAATATGAAGGAACCTCTCTTAAAATATACGCTGTAGCAGGTGCCGGCACAGGTAAAATTCCATGAGCACATCTAACATTACCACTGCCTACATGAACAGGTGATGCCATTATTCTGTCAGGATTGATTTTGTCAATCAACATACACACACCAACTACATCGGCAATGGCATCCATTGTACCTACTTCATGGAAATGTATCTCTTTGATACTTTTATTATGAGCTTTAGCTTCTGCTTCGCCAATTAAACCATACACATTAACTGCATCTTTTTTCACTTTAGCAGGAATGTCTAACCCATTAATAATCTCTTCAATATGAGAAAGACTACTATGTGAGTGGTGTCCATGACTATGGTCGTGGTCATGTTCATTGTCATGGGTATGCTCGTGTTCATGTTCATGTAAATCATTGTTTTCTTGTAAGTTAACATCTTCACTTACTTCTTCTTCACCATTAACCATTACTCGCATGTGAGTACCAACAATTCCACATTTTGTGCTTTCTTCTTTTATTAATTTAATGTTAGGTATATTCAAATTATTAAATTCATTTACAAATTCATCTGGTTGGTCAAGTAACTCAACTAAAGTCGCCATAAGCATATCGCCGGCTGCTCCCATATTACATTCCAAATATAATGTTTTCATTTTCATCATCCTTATAAATTATTTTGTTATATGGTTAATCAGACTTGCCATATAGCCTGCTCCAAAACCATTATCAATATTAACAACACTTACACCACTTGCGCATGAATTAAGCATTGAAAGAAGTGGGGTTATACCACCAAAGGCTGCCCCGTAACCTACACTTGTAGGTACGGCAATAACCGGACAATCTGCCAAACCGCCTATAACACTGGCAAGTGCCCCTTCCATGCCTGCAATGGCAATTATGACCTTTGCTTCCATTATTTTATCCACATTATCAAGCAAACGATGCAAACCTGCCACACCTACGTCATATAATCTTTCAACATGATTTCCTAAAAATTCTGCCGTAAGAGCCGCCTCTTCTGCCACAGGCATATCACTTGTGCCACCTGTTGCAACAACAATTTTGCCTAGGCCATCTTTTTCTACCAAATTTCCAACAATACCAACTTTTGATATTTCATCATAAAAATATGTAACTTCCAAAGCTTCTAAATACTTCTCTACATAATCTGACGCTTCCTTACTCATTCTAGTAATAAGAATATTACTTTGATTATTTTTTATGAAGCTTTCTGAAATTTTTGCTATTTGGTCAGGTGTCTTACCGGTGCCATAAATTACTTCCCCAACTCCCTGTCGAAGCTTTCTGTGAAAATCGGGTTTGGCAAAACCTAAGTCCTCAAAAGGCTCTTTCTTTAATTCTAATAATGCATCATCTACAGAAACCTTTTTTTCAGCAACTAACTGTAATAATTCCTTTGTATCCATACTAACTCTCTTTTTATTTTTCATTTAAAATTTCGTTCATGCTACCTGTTCTATAGCCCTGTAAATCAAGGGTTACATAGGAAAAGCCGATTTCTTTAAGCAATGTAGCTACTTCTTCCCTGTCATTTACAATAAAATCATTTATTTGTTCAGGAAGAATTTCAATACGGGCAAGATTTCCATGGACTCTTACTCTTGATTGTACATAACCTTTACTAATTATAACATCTTCAGCCTTATCAATCATCATAAGTTTTTCTTCTGTAATCTTTTCGCCGTATGCAAATCTTGATGCTAAGCACGCCTTACTTGGCTTATCCCAAGTCTTTAAACCTAAAATTTTAGACAATTCTCTAATTTCTGATTTATATAAATTTGCCTTTTGAAGTGGGCTTTCTACTTTAAGCTCCTCAATAGCTTTTAAGCCCGGTCGGTAATCGCCGTTATCACTCATATTTGAGCCTTCTGCCACATAGGCAATATTATTTTCTTTTGCAAGTTTCTTTATTTCAGAAAAAATTACTTTCTTACAAATATAACATCTGTCAGGTGGATTGTCGGCAAAGCCTTCAATATCCAAAGGATTATAACCGCATATTATGTGCTTAATGCCTTCACTCTTACAGAAATCTCTTGCGTCATTAGTTTCTTTTTCAGGAAAAGCCGCCGCATTTAATGTTATGGCTATTGCCTTATCTCCTAATACATCATGGGAAACTTTCAGAAGAAATGTAGAATCTACTCCACTTGAAAATGCTACTGCCACGCTTCCTAATGATTTTAAATATTCTTTTAAATTATTGTATTTAACCTCTAAATCCTTATCCATATTAATCAGTTCCTTCCAATAGACATATTTTTTATTAAACTATTTTATATTTAAAAATATATATAAAACTGTTGCAAATGCCTATATTATATACAATTTTATGCCTAAAAAGCATGAATTAGCTGTAACAATTTCCTATTACGTAAAAAGAAGAAAAGTCATTATTAACAACTTTTCTTCTTTTTATATTTTTATTTTAAAGTAGGAAGATTGGATATATACTGCTTAAATACATTCCAATTTCCTTTTTTTATTTCTGATACATTAATATTATTTTCATTTATAACATTACCTTCTAAAAGAAATACATCCATTCCTATTTGAGAAGCACACATGTCTTCTGTAACATCGTTTCCAACCATTAAACAATCTTCAGCATCCTTATCAAGAACCTTTAATATATGTTTATAATATTCAATGTTAGGTTTTGCAAAACATGAATTCTCATAAGTAGTTATTAATGAAAAATCATCCTGACATAATCCTGTCCATGACAAACGTTCTAAAATTGCCACTTCCGGAAATATAGGGTTTGTTGCAACAACTAATGTATAACCTTTTTCTTTTAAAATTTCTATACATTCATTTACTGTTTCAAGAGGGCTTGTAACATATCTTGCTATGGAAAAATCTTCTTTATAAAACTTCGTAATTTCTTTTTGAATCTTACGTTTTTCTTTGGAATCCATTTTCCCACCGCCACCTGTCATGAAGTTAGCAAAAGCTTTCCAAAAGCACTCTTCATTTGTAATAATACCGTCGTTTGCAACCATTGCTTTCACGCCAACCCAAAGCCCGGCAACAATTTTCTTTGAATCAAAATTGGATGATTCCAGTCTACTACTTAAAAGTTTTATGTACATGTCGGTAAATTCTTTCATGTCCATTGGAAGTAATGTTCCATCTAAATCAAATAATACTGTGTTCATTAATATCTAATCCTATTCGTCCCAGTTGTGGTAAACCTGCTGAACATCTTCATCTTCATCTAATCTGTCAATAATAATGTTCATTTTCTTAATAGCTTCTTCGTCTGTTAATGTAACATAATTCTGAGGAATCATTGTTACTTCAGCATTTGCCATCTTAATTCCTTCTTTTTCTAAAGCTTCGCGAACTTCACTGAAAGCATCAGGATTAGTTAAGATTTCATAACTATCTCCTTCATCTGAAAAATCTTCAGCTCCTACATCTAATGCCACCATCATAAGTTCATCAGGATCCATATCACATTCTTCCTTATCAATGATAATCTGTCCTTTCTCGTCAAACATATATGATACACAACCCTGTGTTCCTACATTACCGCCACCTTTTGTGAAACAGTTTCTAACATTTGCTGCTGTTCTGTTTTTATTATCTGTTAAGGCATCAACAATAATAGCTGTACCGTTTGGTCCATATCCTTCATATCTTGCTGTTTCATAATTAACAGCCGCTGCGTTACCTGCAGCTTTCTTAATACCTCTGTCAATTGTATCGTTTGGCATGTTGTTAGCTTTTGCCTTTGCAATAACATCACGTAACTTACTGTTATTGTCGGGATCAGCTCCGCCTTCCTTAACTGCTACAGCAATTTCCTTACCTATAATTGTAAAAAGTTTTCCCTTTGCTGCATCATTTTTTTCTTTCTTATGTTTAATATTCGCAAATTTTGAATGTCCTGACATAAAATTCCACTCCTTTGTATTTCTTATTTTACACGCACTCTAAAGTGTAACATTTTATATTTTAATAGTCAACTTGCACATCTATGTATCTAATTCCAGACTAATGCACAATGCCTTATTAATCGTCCCCATCATTTCTTCATCCAAATGACAGACTTTATCTTTTAATCTTTGTTTATCTATAGTCCTTAACTGTTCAAGTAAAATAACCGAATCCTTAATTATATCGCATTTATTTTTGTCTATTCTAATATGAGTTGGCAGTTTTGCCTTTGACATTTTAGATGTAATTGCTGCAACAATAACTGTTGGACTATGTCTGTTTCCTGTATCATTCTGTATAATCAAAACCGGTCTTATACCACCTTGTTCAGAGCCAATAACCGGTCTTAAGTCAGCATAAAAAATATCGCCTCTTTTTATAATCATTTCCACACTCCAAATCTATTATAATAACTATAGTATTCCACTTTTTGGAATGTGTATTCAATTTTATAAATTAAAATTCAAGATTATAATCATCTTCAAAATAATCTTTTGTGCCAACTATTTTTCCATCTTTTAAATAAACTCTTGGCACTCTTTTTCCTAAATCACAAATAAATTCGTAATTAAAAGTACCTGCTTCTTCGGCTAATTTATCAATTAATATTGTTTCGTCCCCATCAGTACCTACTAATGTAACTTTATCGCCAACTTTTACATCCATACCTGTAACATCAACCATAAACTGATCCATGCATACCCTTCCAATGATGTTAGCTTTCTTACCATTAATTAAAACATAGCCTTTGTTGCTTAAGTTTCTTGGATAGCCGTCACCATAACCTACAGGAATTGTTGCAACAGTCATCGGCTTATCAGACACAAAAGTATGACCGTAACTTACACCTCTGCCTGCCGGAATTTCTTTTACATATATTACATGTGAATATATACTCATTGCAGGTTCTAGTTTCATTGCCTCATGGTCCATTTCATCTGATGGATAAAGACCATACATTGAAATTCCTGCTCTTGAAAGGCTTAATGATGTTTCAGGCATTTCCATAATGGCTGCACTGTTAGCGCACTGGTGAACCGGTATTTTTACACCATTTGACTCTACTTTTTCCACAAAATCATTAAATTCCTTAAACTGATTGTAAGCTACACTTTTGTCAACATAATCAGCCTTTGCAAAATGAGTAAAAATCGACTCGATTTTTACATTTGGCAGTGCGTCAATGGCTACAATTTCCTTCACAGCTTCATCACTTGGTATATAGCCGATTCTGCTCATACCTGTATCTACTGCTATATCAATATTTACATGTTTATCTAAGCTAATTGCTATATCAGACAATTTCTTAGCATCTTCTATTGAGAAAACTGCAGGTATCATACCTTCCTTAACAACAGTTTCGTAAGTACATTCAGGTGTGTAACCAAGAATAAATATTGGTTTTGTTATTCCATGTCTTCGTAAATTATGTCCTTCGTAAGCTGTAGCAACTGCATAACCATAACAAATATCATCTAATGCTTTTGCAATTGGAACCGCTCCATGTCCATAACCGTCTGTTTTTATTACTGCAACAATTCCTGTTTCCTTTTTCATTTTACATTTCATTAATTCAACATTTCTGTGAATTTTGTCTAAATCAACTGTTGCATAAACTCTAAAATATTTTTTATCCATATCTACTGTTTCCACTTTTTCCACAACCTTTCATTGTCTTCTAATCTTAATTCTAAAAATCGCCGTTGTAAGCTTTTGTAATATTATTACAAATATCTCCTGCCATCATGGATTCCTTACTTGATTCCATGGCTGCCAAATCACCTGCTATTCCATGCAAAAACGTAGCCAGTGCCGGAACTTTTTCAAAATCTGTTTTTGTACCAAGCAAAGCTACCATAATACCTGTTAGAACATCTCCACTTCCTGCTGTGGCCATACCACTATTGCCTGTTAAATTAATATAAGTCCCTTTCTTATTAGCCATAACAGTTCTTGCATCTTTTAAAACAACTGTGGCGCCATATTTATAATTGACTTTTCTTGTATATTTAATTAAATCCTGTGCAATTTCTTTAGCCGGTACTGCAAGGAATCTGCTCATTTCTCCAAGATGAGGTGTTAAAATAACTTTATCATGAAGTTTTTCTTTTATTTCGTTATGTCTTGATATTGTATTAATACCATCAGCATCAATAACTGTAGGTATTTTTGATTCTAACACTTCATTAACAATTTCTGTTTGAACTTCACCGGTTCCCATTCCGGGACCTACTGCTATTACATCGCACCACTTAATTGCTGCCTGTAATGACTTAATATCAAATTTATCAATTGTATAAGTATTAATCATTGCTTCCGGTAAAAGCTTCCCTAAAATATTTCTGTTATTTTCGTGTGTAAATATGCGAACCATACCTGCACCTGTTTTAAAAGCAGCCAAAGCGGACAGTGCCGCGGCACCTGAAATTTCTTTGCTGCCTGCAATAATTAAAACCTTACCGTAATTACCCTTATAAGAATAATTAATTCTTCTTGGCAGATATTTTAAATCTTCTCTTGTAGCATATTTTATAAAATCACTGTTTTCCCATGATTCATATCCAATATCGCTTACAATGACTTTCCCACAATAATCTGCTCCCGGATACAATACCGTACCAACTTTATGAAAGCCGAAAGTCACAGTATAGTCCGCCTTAATCGCAACTCCAAGAACTTCTCCTGTACTTCCGTCAATGCCTGATGGAATGTCCACTGCATAAACCTTTGCCCTTTGATTATTTATATATTCAATGGCATCCTTATACTTACCTTCTACTTTTCTGGATAAACCAACGCCAAAAATTGCATCAACAAAAATATCGCAATCAGCAAAATCTTCAACAATACTTATGCCAAGATTTTCATTTATTCTAAGCTGTGTTTTAAAATCCTCTGTTGCCTTATTAATGTCACCAATAACGCATGTACATGTATTGTAGCCTTTCAAATGAAGCATTCTACATATAGCAAGACCATCTGCTCCGTTATTTCCTACACCGGCTATAACCTGAACAGTTTTTGTTACCGGCTCATTTTCCATAATTAAAGAAGTAACACTTAAAGCCGCTCTTTCCATTAAAACAATTCCCGGAATCCCGATTCTTTCAATTGTTTCAGTATCAACTTTTTTCATTTCACTGCTTGTAAGAATATTTTTCATAGGCCACTCCTATCTATAAACTCTCCTGTTTATTCTTTTCTGATATTCTATATGTAAGCTTCATTAAACTTTCAGACAAATGAACATTTTCAACTAAAATGTCCCCGCCAAAGCCTAAATCTGTATGAGCAAAGTTCCAAAAAGCCTTTACTCCACATTCTACTAATTTTTCAGCAACTTCCTTAGCCGGTCCTTTTGGTAATGTTAACGCAACAATTTCAACATTATTTTCCTTAACATAATCATAAAGTGTAGAAATATCTAAAATTTCCGCATTCTGTGTTTTCTTACCAATTAAATCAGGATTTTTGTCAAACAATGCTGTTATTTCAAAGCCTCTGTTTCTGAAGTTGCCATAATTAGCAATAGCCTGACCTAAATTTCCTGCTCCTACAATAACCATTTTGTGGGGTACATTAAGACCAAGTAACTTTCCTATTTCGTCATAAAGATATTGTACATTATACCCATATCCCTGCTGACCGAAACCACCAAAATTATTTAAGTCCTGTCTAATCTGAGATGCTGTAACATTCATCATCTGACTTAGCTCTTTTGACGAGATTCTTTCGATGTTTTGAGCTTTTAACTCATCTAAATATCTATAATAACGTGGTAGTCTTGAAACTACCGCTTTTGAGATTTTATTCATCACATTCTCCTACCTTATATATATATGGTTAATTATAAGGATATAGCAAAAGATTGTCAAATATTTGTCATTCTATATTTTGTTTTAAATTTCAGCATTTTATGATAAACTAGTTAATTAGTGAAATTCAATTAAACAGGAGGATTCTCATGATATTATCATGTAATCATATAAGCAAATCATACGGTGTTGAAACAATTTTAAATGACTGCTCTTTTTTCATAAATGATAATGAAAAAGCAGCCATTGTTGGAAATAACGGTGCCGGCAAATCTACCATTATGAAGATTATAATGGGGGAACTTTCACCTGATGAGGGAAACGTAATTATTGGCAAGGATAAAACTATCGGTTACCTTGCCCAGTATCAGGATTTAGGTTCAGACACTACTATTTACGAAGAAGTAAAATCTGTTAAACAGAACTTAATTGACATGGAACAAAAACTTTTGGAATACGAGAAAGAAATGGCAAAGGTTTCAGGTGATGAACTTTCTAAATTAATAGAAACTTACACTAACCTGGAACATCGTTTTCAGTTATTAAATGGCTATTCATACAAAAGTGAAATTGAGGGTGTAATAAAAGGTCTTGGATTTACGGAAGATGATTTTAATAAGTCTGTTGGTAATCTTTCAGGTGGTCAGAAAACTCGTGTTGCCCTTTGCAAACTTTTGTTAGAAAAACCTGATATTATTATGTTGGACGAGCCTACTAACCACCTTGATTTAAATTCAATTAAATGGTTGGAAACATATTTGCTTAACTATAACGGGGCTGTTTTAATAATCGCCCATGACCGCTACTTTTTAGACAAGATAGTTTCTAAAGTTATAGAAATTGAAAACCATAAAGCACATGTATACAGTGGTAACTATTCTGACTTTGCTGTAAAAAAACAGGAATTAAGAGTTGCTACAATGAATGCCTATTTAAAACAGCAAAGTGAAATCAAACATCAGGAAGAAGTTATTGCCAAACTTCGCTCTTACAAACAGGAAAAATTTTATAAGCGTGCAGAAAGCCGTGAAAAGCAATTAGAAAAAATAGATCTAATTGAAAAGCCTGAAGAGTTAAAAAATAACATGACCATTAAATTGGAGCCTGACATTGTCAGTGGAAACGATGTTTTGTCTGTTGAGAACCTTGAAAAATCTTATAATACTCTTCTTTTTAAGAATATAAGTTTTGAAATAAAACGTGGTGAACATGTAGCAATTATTGGTGATAACGGCACAGGAAAAACCACTATATTAAAAATAATAAACGGCTTAGTTGATGCAGACTCAGGTATGATTAAGTTGGGCACAAATGTACATATTGGATATTATGACCAGGAACAACACAATCTTACAGATGAAAATACTTTATTTGAAGAAATAGCAAATTCATATCCAAATATGACTAATACAAAAATCCGAAACACTCTGGCTGCTTTTATGTTTACAGGGGAAGATGTTTTCAAGCGTGTATCAGATTTAAGTGGTGGTGAAAAAGGACGCCTTTCCCTTGCCAAATTAATGTTATCGGAAGCTAATCTTATTATTTTGGACGAACCCACAAACCATTTGGATATGGCTTCAAAAGAAATTTTGGAAAATGCAATAAATAATTATACAGGAACAGTTTTGTATGTATCGCACGACAGATATTTTATAAACCAGACTGCCAGTCGTATACTTGAATTAACAAACACAAAACTTATTAATTACCTTGGTAACTATGATTATTATGAGGAGAAAAAGGAAGAACTTACTGCTACTTTTGCTCCTAAGGAAGAAAAAGCAAATGCTGAGAAAACTACTTCCAGCAACAAACAGGATTATTTAGAAAGGAAGGCGGAAGCCGCAAGGATTAGAAAATTGAAAAATGATATCTCAAAAGTAGAAGAAAAAATCAAAAAATACGAAGACCGCTTAAATGAACTTGATGAAATGGTTGCTGATCCAAGTGTTTCAACCAATTCAGCCAAGTTAAATGAAATCGGCAAAGAGCAAAATGAAATCAGTGATAAACTAGATAAGCTTATGGAGGAATGGGAAATTCTTTCTGATCAGTTATAAGAATCACTAAAGATTTTTCTATTACAAAAACGGGACAAGATTTTCTACTGTTAAGTAGTAATTTGTCCCCTTTCTGTTTTATGTTTGTTTTTTATTTTTTTACTTTTCTTTGCTATAAATCTTAGCAAAATTTAATCTTAATGCATTTGATACAACGCAGAAGCTACTTAAACTCATTGCCGCTGCCCCAAACATGGGATTTAATGTAATTCCAAATGGTATAAACAAACCTATGGCTAAAGGTATGCCTATAACATTGTATATAAATGCCCAGAATAAGTTTTCGTGAATGTTTCTAAGTGCTGCTTTACTTAGCTTTATGGCAGCCGGTACATCCATTAAACTGCTTTTCATTAATACAATATCAGCTGCATCTATTGCTACATCTGTTCCTGCTCCTATGGCAATTCCAATGTCAGCTCTGGTTAGTGCAGGTGCATCATTAATGCCATCACCTACCATAGCAACCTTTCCACCTGATTTAAGCTGTTTGATAACTTCTTCCTTACCATCCGGTAAAACGCCTGCAATTACATCATCAGTTCCAACCTGCTTACTAATTGCATTGGCTGTTCTTTCATTATCACCTGTTACCATTACAACTTTTATGTCCATGTTTTGTAATTCTTTAATTGCCTGAGCGCTATCTTCTTTTATAATATCAGCAACTGCAATAATACCCATTAATTTATTATTCTTTGCAAACAATAATGGTGTTTTACCCTGACTTGCATACTCTTGGGATATTTCTTTGGCTTTTTCATTTAAACCAATAGTTTCATCCATATATTTAATACTACCGCCTAATAACTTTTCACCATTTAATGTGCCTGTTAAGCCATTACCCGTTAAAGCCAGAAAATCAGTTATTTCTTCTGAAATTATACCGTCACCTTCTGCTCTTTCCACAACAGCTTTTGCCAAAGGATGCTCACTGTTTATTTCAAGACTGTATGCCATTTGAAGTAATTCATTATCAGTAATCCCTTCCATTGGATAAATGTCTGTAACCTTTGGAGTTCCTGCAGTAATTGTGCCGGTTTTATCTAATGCTATAACATTGATTTTTCCTGTTTCTTCTAATGCTACTGCGTTTTTAAATAAAATCCCGTTTTTTGCACCCTTACCGTTTCCAACCATAATGGCAACAGGTGTGGCAAGTCCCAATGCACATGGGCAGCTTATAACTAAAACTGAAATTCCTCTAGCCAGAGCGAAACCTATTTCTTTTCCAAGTATTAGCCAGCCAATCATTGTAACAATTGCAATTAAAATAACTGCCGGTACGAATATACCTGAAATTTTATCAGCTACTTTTGCAATTGGTGCCTTTGTTGCCGCAGCATCGCTTACCATTTGAATAATTTGAGATAAAGTTGTATCTTCACCAACCTTGGTTGCTTTGCATTTTAACAAACCTGACTGATTTATTGTTGCCCCATAAACCATACTGTTTTCTTCTTTGTCAACAGGAATACTTTCTCCTGTTAAGGCAGATTCATTTACTGCACTATGACCTTCTATTACAACTCCATCAACGGGTATGTTTTCTCCCGGTCTTACAACAAATACATCGTCCTTTAAAACTTCTGATGCATTAACATTTATTTCCTTACCGTCACGTATAACATTTGCTGTTTTAGGAACAAGTTTCATTAAGCTTTTTAATGCATCCGTAGTCTTACCTTTAGAGTGAGATTCAAGCATTTTTCCAACTGTAATTAATGTTAAAATCATTGCTGCCGATTCGAAATACAATTCCATCATATATTTTATAACCAACGCCTCATCGCCTTTAACCTGTGCAGATGTCATTAAAAATAATGATACTGTACTATAACCAAAAGCTGCCGATGAACCTAACGCCACAAGGGTGTCCATATTAGGTGCTAACTGAAACAGGCTTTTGTAACCTGAAATAAAAAACTGTTGATTAATAACCATAATAATTATTGTAAGTAACATCTGAGTTAAGCCCATTGCAACATGGTTGTTGTCATAGAACGAAGGCAGTGGCCAATTCCACATCATGTGACCCATTGAAAAATACATTAAAATAATTAAAAAGAATAAAGACCATATTAATCTTTTCTTTAAAACAGGTGTATCCTTGTCTTCAAGAGAATCATCGATTTCTTCTACAGCTTTTTCACTTTTGTCTTTCTTTTTAACTGATGCTCCATATCCTGCCTTTTTTATAGCTTTAATTATTTCCTTGTCACTAACATCACCTTCAACCCCTAAGGAGTTTGTTAGCAGACTAACAGAACAGGACGTCACTCCCTCTACTTTTGATACAGCCTTTTCTACCCTGGCACTGCAGGCTGCGCAGTGCATTCCTGTAACATTATATTGTTTCATTATATTTACCTGATATACCTGTCCTATTTTGAGCAGAACATACCTTTTCCTTTCATTTTTCACCTTTATATTATACCCCCTAGGGGTATTTGTCAAGTTTATATTTGACACTCTCATTTTCCTTTTATATACTATTTATAATTATGTAAAATTTTATACGTTTTTAGTATAACTTTGTAAAGGTAGGTATTGTATATGTCAGATAATTGTTGTAGCTGTCACACTAAACACAGAAGTGATGATGAACGAAAAAAATTAATTAACAGATTAAGTCGTATTGAGGGACAAATCAGAGGCATAAAAGGTATGGTTGAAAATGACACTTATTGTGTTGACATTCTTGTACAGTCCTCTGCTGTATCTGCAGCTTTAACGGCTTTCAATAAAGAACTTTTAAATAATCATATTAGAACATGTATTGTTGACGACATTAGAAATGGTGAAGATGAAAAGGTGGAAGAGCTACTTGCCCTTCTCCAGAAAATCATTAAATAATTTAACTACATTTTATGTCACTTGGCATTCTAAAATTATTTTAAATAATGGCAATTTAATAAGAAATTCTAAAAAAGTTTCATTTAAAGGAAAAATAAGGCAGTGAGCGTTGCTGTCTTATTTTTTGTGTAGTTTTTGTATGGAATTTTTTAAATTTTGCAAAATTCATTTCGTATTTTCATTTATATTTCAAAGGACTTTCTAGGGGATTTCTTCTATTTACTACTTTATCAAAGGAATAATTCATAATGCCTCCAAATATTTTTTTGCTTACATTAAGCTAGTCTTTTTATCCAGAAATAACAAATACTTTAATTCATAAGCTAAATATGCCTCTAAAGCATGATAATTTTATCTTTTAATCCTGTTAAATTAATGTCTTTTATTGTATTTTAAGTGATTTTATCTTATACTATATATATTGATTTTAACGGATAAGGAGACAGTATTATGGATAACAAAAAAGTAGTTGTTGCCCTTGGAAGAAACGCATTTAGCGAGTCATTTCCAAAGCAGCAGGAAAGAGTTAAAGCCGCTGCAAAAGCTATTGCAGATTTAGTTGAAGAAAAATATGAAGTGATCATCACTCATAGTAACGGACCACAGGTAGGAATGATTCAGACAGCCATGACTGAATATTCAAGACTTGACGAAAACAGAACTGTTGCACCAATGTCAATTTGTGGTGCTATGAGTCAGGGATATATTGGTTTTGATTTGCAAAATGCCATTCGCACAGAATTATTATCACGTGGCATTTACAAACCTGTAAGTACAATTATTACACAGGTTAGAGTTGATCCTTTTGACAAGGCATTTAACGCACCTTCAAAAGTTATTGGTCGTTTAATGACAAAGGAAGAAGCTGATAACGAAAAGAAAAAAGGAAACTACGTTGAATATGAAGAAGGCGAAGACGGCTACAGAAGAATTATTGCAAGTCCAAAGCCAATTGATATTTACGAAATTGATGCCATTAAGGCTTTAGTTGATGCTCACCAGTTAGTTATAGCAGCAGGTGGCGGCGGTATCCCTGTTTTACAGCAGCGTACAGGTTTAAAGGGTGCCAGCGGTATCATTGAAAAAGATTACACAGCAGCAAAACTTGCAGACATGTTAGACGCTTCTACTCTTATGATTCTTACATCAAGCGACTATCTTACAATTGAAAAAGACGGTCACACAGAAAAATTAAAAGAACTTACTGCTTCTGATGCAGAGAAATTAATTGAAGAAGGCTATTTTGATCCTGTAACTTCACTTCCTAAGATTGATGCGTCATTATCATTTGTTCAGGCCGGTAAAGGACGTGAAGCAATTATCACAAATCTTTCAAAAGCTAAAGAAGGAATTCGTGGAAAAATTGGTACAATAATCAAATAAATTCATAGAACAAAAAATACTCTCATTACTATTTTGTAACGAGAGTATTTTTTGTTCTATAGAAGCTTAAAAGTGGTCATTCACAAATTAAAAAGAAAGTGCTCTAACGCGGTTGGTTCATTAAGGCAGCGTAGCTGGCTTGATAGAACCACTACCAGCGTTTGGCAGCGGGAGCGTGCTTTCGTTAATTTGTGAATGACCACTTTTATTTACTAGAAGGCCCTAAAAAACACTTTATTATTTTATACTTCTGTCATGTTGTACAAATCGTAATATATGCCTTTTTTATTTATTAGTTCATTATGAGTTCCCTGCTCTTCTATACCATTTTCGGTTAGAACAAGGATTTTTTCAGCATTTCTAATAGTTGATAGTCTATGGGCAATTACAAGAGTTGTTCTGTTCTTTGCAAGTTTCTCCATTGACTCCTGAACTACTTTTTCACTTTCGTTATCAAGGGCTGATGTTGCCTCATCAAAAATTAGAATTGGTGGATTTTTAAGAAATACTCTTGCTATTGATAATCTCTGTTTTTGACCACCTGAAAGTTTAATACCTCGTTGTCCAATGTCTGTGTCGAAACCATTTGGCAGTGACATTATAAAGTCGTAAGCATTTGCCTCTTTTGCAGCAGCAATTACTTCTTCTTTTGTTGCCGTAGGCTTCCCATATTTAATATTTTCATAAATTGTACCGGCAAAAAGGTAAACATCCTGTTGTACCATACCAATATTGTTTCTAAGAGATTTTAATTTCACATTTCTTATATCTTCATCATCAATAGATATACTTCCTTTTGTTACATCATAAAATCTCGGTATAAGATTACACAGTGTTGTTTTGCCTGCACCTGACGAACCTACTAAGGCAATATAGGAGCCTGCCGGAATTTCAAGATTAATGTGCTTTAAAACTCTATGATCATTATCATTATATCTAAAAGATACATCATCAAATTTAATATTCCCTACAACATTTGTCAGTTCCTTAGCCCCCTCTTTATCTTTAATTTCAGGTTCCATATCCAGAATCTGTCTGAATCTTTCATAGCCGGAATATCCATTTTGGAACTGCTCTGTAAAATCAATCAATGTTTTAACAGGATCAGTAAAAATATTTATATAAAGAAGGAATGTTACAAAATCAGTTACATTAACCATATTTTTTGTAAACATAATGCCACCTGCAACTATAACCACCAAGTTAATCATGGTATTAAAACCTATTAGACCGGCATTATAACCACCCATGTATTTATAGTTGTTTTTCTTTGCCTCTAAGAAAGCCTTGTTACCAATTTTGAATTTTTCATTTTCAAGCTGTTCGTTGGCAAAAGATTTTACTACTCTGATACCTGACAAATTATCTTCTATCTGCTCGTTAATGGCTGCTATTTTCTTTCTGTTGATTCTAAATGTCTGCTTCATTTTCTTATTAAAGAAATATGCATAGACAATCATAAATGGAACTAAAGCAAATGCAGCTAATGCAAGTTTTTTATCGATACTTAATAAAATACATAAAGCACCAATAATTTTTATTACTGAAATAGTTACGTTTTCAGGTCCATGATGTAGTAATTCTGTTATGTCAAATAAGTCAGATGTGATTCTGGACATTAACTGACCTACTTTTTGGTCATCAAAGAATGAAAAAGGCATTTTCTGAAAATGTGCAAAAATTTCTGCTCTCATGTCATATTCTATTTTTGCCCCCATTACATGCCCATAATTTGATATAAAATAATTACAGTAAATTTGAATTATTATTAATACAAAAACAGCTATTGCAATGTACATAATTTGTTTAAATGCCTGTTGTGGGTTCATATGCACAACTGTTGAAGTAATATATCTAACTACCAAAGGTATTATCAGAGCTACTATAGATGCTATAATTGCAAAAAGAGTATCTGCAAAAAACACTCTTTTGTACGGTTTATAGTAGCTAATCATTTTCTTAAGATTTTCTTTCATAATATTGTCCTCTAAAATATTTCTATATTGTAAAACGCAATTAAACTCCTTTGTCATATAAAATTAATTTATACGGCAAAGGAGTTCTTTTACTTTATTTATTATGTACAATTAGTCCATTAATGATTCTAATGTTTTTCTAATTGCTAAAATAAATTCTTCTGTATTTAATTTCTTCTTGTTTTCTAATGTTGAAATTAAATATAAGTCACCTGTCATTTCACCATTTTCGATTGTGTCGATACAAGCTTTTTCGAGTTTGTCTGCAAATGCCATAAGTTCAGGAAGATTATCAATTTCGCCCCTCTTTCTAAGAGCACCTGACCATGCGAAAATTGTTGCAATAGGGTTTGTTGATGTTTCTTCTCCCTTTAAGTATTTGTAGTAATGTCTCTGAACTGTACCATGAGCAGCTTCATATTCGTAGTATCCCTTTGGTGAAGCAAGTACAGATGTCATCATTGAAAGTGAACCAAATGCTGTAGCAACCATGTCTGACATAACGTCACCATCATAGTTCTTACAAGCCCAAATATATCCACCTTCTGATCTCATAACACGTGCTACTGCATCATCGATAAGTGTATAGAAATATTCGATTCCTGCAGCATCAAATTTTTCTTTATATTCAGCTTCAAAAATATCATTAAAGATATCCTTGAATGTATGGTCATACTTCTTTGAAATAGTATCTTTTGTAGCAAACCATAAATCCTGTTTTGTATCAAGGGCAAAATTAAAACAACTTCTTGCAAAGCTTTCAATTGATTCATTAATATTGTGCATACCCTGAATAATACCAGGTGTTTCAAAGTTATGAATTAATTCTCTTGTTTCTTCTCCTGCTTCATTTGTGTATACAAGTTCTGCTTTTCCGGCAGCAGGGATTTTCATTTCAACACCCTTATAAACATCACCGTATGCATGACGTGCAATAGTAATTGGCTTTGTCCAATTCTTTACATAAGGTTCAATACCTTTTACAATAATTGGTGCTCTGAAAACTGTACCATCTAAAATAGCTCTGATAGTTCCGTTAGGACTCTTCCACATTTCCTTTAAATTGTATTCAGGCATTCTTGCTGCGTTTGGTGTAATAGTTGCACATTTAACAGCTACTCCGTATTTCTTTGTAGCTTCTGCTGAATCAAAAGTAACCTGATCATTAGTTTCATTTCTGTACTTTAAACCTAAATCATAATACTCTGTCTTTAAAGCTACGAATGGTAACAATAACTCATCTTTAATCATTTTCCAAAGAATTCTTGTCATTTCGTCTCCATCCATTTCTACTAATGGAGTAGTCATTTTAATTTTTTCCATCATAAGTCCTCCTAAATCTACTGTAGTATCCTTGTAGATTATATCTAAATTCAACAGGAATGTAAAGTCAAAGAGACTTCACAGTAATCCTTTAAACAAAACATTATTTGTCGCAAAGAATCTTATTTTATTTTTACCCTCTTAACATTACTCAATTTTTTTGAAAGAACTTTTCTACTTCCATACTTTTTATAAGCTTTTACTCTGAAGTAATATTTCTTTTTAGACTTCAATTTTTTTAATTGTTACACTTGTTTTAGTAACTAGTAAAGAATCTCCATACATGCCCTTTACGCTATCACATGATAAATTAGGCTTATTTTTTCCCTATATTATTTTAAAAATTTCACATACATTAACAAGACCTGCCCCCTGTCTGTTTCTGTCCATAAACATATCCGTTGCACTGCTTTTTAGGATTTTTTTACATTCCGTATTTGTAAGATTATTATTGCAACTTAACATTAAAGCTATAATGCCCGTAATAATTGGTGTGGCCATTGATGTGCCACTTTTCTTCACATACAAATATTTTTTTCTCCACAAATTACAACAACTAATAATATTGTTTGCCGGTGCTATAATGTCAGGTTTTACTATACATTGTTTTGTAGGACCGCGCCCTGAATAGTTGTAAATAATTTTTCCATTAACTTTCATCTGTAAATTATCATTTTCTGCACCTACAGTTATAATTTTGCCACAATCTCCAGGCGTGGAAATTGAACTTGGCCCCGGCCCGTTATTACCTGCGGCAGCCACTACTATATAACCTAAATCCCATAAAAGTTCCACTTCTTTTAGCAGTCTTTTGTTTTCATCCTTTTCATTACCCAAAGTACCAAAAGAAATGTTAACAATTTTTATGCCATAACTTTTTCCATTGTCAATAATCCAATGTATACCATCAATTACATTTTCTTCTATTCCTCTACCTGTTTTGTCTAATACTTTTAAAGATACTAAGTTTGATTTTGGAGCAATACCTTTGAACACACCTTTTGACAAATTGCCATTGCCACCAATTATTCCTGCCACATGAGTTCCATGACCTTCATCATCATACACTTTGTTTTCTGCTATTTCATCAAAACTTCTTTCCTTTGTAAAATCTTTAAATAGAACAATTCTATTTTCAAAATCAGGATGATTGGCAATTCCACTATCCAAAACTGCTACAACAATATCTTCGCCCATAATTTTCTTTTCATGTATTATATTTATTTTTAATTTATGCCTAACAATATTCATATTAAATCCTAGATTATTTTTTTCTAATTATTTCTAATTTAATATATGCATATACATTTTAATTGTCTATGGAGATTGCCTTTCCCAAAGTTCATCACGCCCATACTCTCACAATTATGAATAATCATTTTGTAACAATATCTGTAATAAATATTTAGGAGCTATAACATCACAATCATATTAAATAGAACATTAATACTTTTTTGATTTTTTTGTAAACATGACAGGCATTAGGTCATATTATTTAGTGTAAGTAAAAATTTTAGGAGATTTAACATGAGTGATTTAGCAGCAACAAACTGTGGATGCGGATGCGGTAATGATGGAGGAAACAACAACTGCCTTTTCCTTATTCTTATTCTCTTATTCTGCGGTGGATGCGGTAATGGCTGTGGAAACAATGGTTTCTTCGGCGGAAATGACTGCTGTTCAAGCATAATCTGGTTATTTATTTTATTTAGCTGTTGTGGTTGTGGAAACGGAAATTTCTTTGGTGGAAACGGCGGTAATGGTTGCGGTTGTGGCTGTTAGTTAATAATAGTGATTATTACGAATATGATTTATTTTGCCTGTTAAACAAATCATTAAACAGTCTAAATTTATATAACGGCAATTTTTTTACTTTGCTTATAATAATTGTTGCCATTGATTAATCTTTATTAATTATATGGCATAAAATTTACCAATATAATTATGTTTCAATAAACCAAAAGGAGTTACAGTCTTATGTGCAAAAACAGGTATAAACAAACAAAATTTGATTGTATGGTCACTAACGAAACCATGCAGCTTATGAAGGCTGTAATTCCTTACATTGACGGTCCTATAAGTAATCTTCTTGGAATAATGATAAAATTTAAAGAATTGGAAAATGCCTCCTTTATTAATTCCAATATAGCAATAACCACAATGAATGAAAATCATAGTAAATCTACCGAAAACATGCTAAGTGATATTATGGAGTTTATGGATGAGGATACAAAAGAATCTATGGAAAATATTAAATCCATGATGGAAATGATGGATATGTTTAAAGATATGGATACGGCAGATATTTTCCAAACTATGGATGACTTTTCAAGTTCAATTTAATTAAATTAGTAATTTTACGATTAATAATATTATAATGGTATTTTTCAATATAAAACTGAATACTATTTAAAGAATAAAAATAAATAATAAATTTAAGGAGTTTTTATGAGCAACAACAAATGGATGGATGATCCTGTGTTAGATGGCATATCAAAAGAACGTCTGGAAGTTCTTACTAATATTATCGAAGGTGCAAAAGGTATGGAGCCTAAGGATATGTTTACATATTTTATCAGACAATCTAACATGGCTGGAAAACAAGGCATTAATTTCACAAATGCCGAAACCGAATTGATTCTTAATGTATTAAAAGAAGATATGTCTCCTGAAGAAATCAAACGGGTTGATATGGTAAAACAAATTGTAAATTCTTTAAGTAAAAAGAGAAAGCACTAAAGGCTTTCTCTCTTTTATAATATATAGTTTTCAAAATAACAACTGATTTAATTGCCACTGTTATTTTATTTTACTACTAAGTTAATGATTCTTCCTGGAACATAGATTTCTTTTACAATGTTTCCGTTAATCTTGTCTGCAATAGCTTCTTTTCCGGCAGCAATTGCATCTTCTTTTGAAATATCCGCAGGTACTTCAATAACTTCTTTTGTCTTACCGTTAATCTGAACAGGAATCTTGATTTCATCATCTTTCATTAATTCCTGGTCAGCTTCAGGCCATGAGTTATTTTCAAATACGCTACCTGTATTTCCAAGTTTCTCCCAAAGTTCTTCAGCTATGTGAGGTGCAAATGGAGCAATAAGAGTTGTAAATGTCTGAATAGTTTCTTTATCAACTCCACCTTCTCTCTTTGCAATTTCATTTAACTTATTATTATATTCCATGAATCCTGAAACAACAGTATTTAAACTAAAGTCTTCAAGACGTTTGGTAATAGTGTGAACCATCTGGTGACGAATCTTTATCATTTCCTTTGTAGCCTTAACATCTTTTTCAATGCTGTCAGTTGCTAATTTCCAGAATTTTGTAATAAATCTATAAACACCATCAATACCTCTTTCATCCCATTCAGAATCAAGTTCAGGTGGTCCTACGAACATTTCATAAAGTCTTAATGAATCACAACCGTAATCTCTTACTAAATCATCAGGTGAAACAACGTTACCTTTTGACTTACTCATCTTGATACCATTTTTACCGGTAATCATACCCTGGTTAAATAACTTCTTAAATGGCTCTTCAAAATCAACTACACCTATATCATATAAGAATTTTGTGTAGAATCTTGAATATAATAAATGAAGAACTGCATGCTCAACACCACCGATGTACATATCTACAGGTAAATTATCATGAGCCTTCTGCTTTGAAACAAGTTCTTTATCATTTTTGTTATCTACATATCTTAAGAAATACCATGATGAACCTGCCCACTGAGGCATTGTGTTTGTTTCACGTTTTGCAGGCTTACCACAACATGGACATGTTGTGTTTACCCATTCATCAATTGCTGCAAGTGGTGATTCACCTGTACCTGTTGGCTCATAAGATTCAACATCAGGTAATAATAATGGTAACTGATCTTCAGGTACCGGTACAGGACCACAGTCAGGACAATGAATAATTGGAATTGGTTCCCCCCAATATCTCTGTCTTGAGAATACCCAGTCACGTAATTTGTAATTAACAGTTGCTCTACCAAAGCCCTTTTCTTCAATAATATGAGGAGCTTCCTTCTTAAGAACTGATGATTCCATACCATTCCATTCGCCTGAATTAATCATAGTTCCAACAGCTTCTGTATAAGCTTCTGTCATATTTTCAATTTCTTTTCCGTCTTTTGCAATAACCTGAATAATAGGAATATCAAACTTCTTTGCAAATTCAAAGTCTCTATCATCATGAGCAGGTACACACATAATAGCACCTGTTCCGTAATCAGCTAATACATAATCTGAAAGCCAGATTGGAACCTTTGCACCATTAAGTGGGTTAATTGCATAACTACCTGTAAATACACCTGTTTTTTCTTTTCCCTGAAGTCTGTCTACTGATGACTTGTTTGCTGCCATCTGAATATATTCTTCTACAGCTGGCTTCTGATCAGGTGTAGCAAGACCTAAAGCCTTTTCATGTTCAGGTGCTAATACCATAAATGTTGCCCCGTGAAGTGTATCAGGTCTTGTTGTATAAACTGTAATAACGTCTTCTGTATTTTCAATCTTAAAGTCAACCTCTGCACCATATGACTTTCCAATCCAGTCACTTTGCATCTTCTTAACTTTTTCAGGCCAGTCAAGCTTATCTAAATCTGCTAATAATCTGTCAGCATATGCTGTAATCTTTAACATCCACTGATTTAAATTCTTCTTTGTAACTTCTGCTCCACATCTTTCACAGCAGCCGTTTACAACTTCTTCGTTTGCAAGACCTGTTTTACATGAAGGACACCAGTTAATTGGCATCTGCTTCTGATAAGCAAGTCCTTTTTTGAACATCTGAACGAAAATCCACTGTGTCCACTTGTAGAAGTTAGGATCAGTTGTGTTTACTTCCATGTCCCAATCATAAAGTGCAGCGATTTCATTAATCTGTCTTTTGATATTCTTAATATTTGCTGCTGTTGAAATTGATGGGTGTGTTTTCATTTTGATAGCATAGTTTTCAGCTGGTAAACCGAATGCATCCCAGCCCATTGGATGAATAATATGATATCCATGAAGCATCTTATATCTACTCCAAACATCACTAATAACATATCCTCTCCAGTGTCCTACATGAAGTCCTGATCCTGATGGATATGGGAACATGTCAAGACAATAATACTTTGGTTTTGTTTTGTCAGCGTTAATAGGATTTACATCCCAATTATGACGCCATTTTTTCTCAATTTCCTTATGATTATAAGGTGTTGCCATAACTTATTTTCCTCCTAGATTTATATGTAAATTAAACTTAATTGCGCTTATAAGCACTTTAAATAATTACCTTTTATAATTTCAATAAACAGTCCCTAAAAATCATAAATATTAATTATTTCTTCTTAGATGACTTCTTTTTATTTTTGGTTGTTTCAGGCTCAATACCTGCTTTCTTTTTTCTCTGTTGTTCTAATTTCTTATTGACTTTGAAATTCTTCTTTACTGTATCTTCTTTTACTTTTATTTCACAAAGCACCTGACATGAGCCAACATTTCCTGCAAGATCTTTTGCCTTAACAACAACAGGTGTTTTTTCGCTTTCTCGAAGCTGTTCCTTTTCAAGTGTATATACTTTTATTTCACTTGTAGGTTCATTACAGGTTACTGTAGACTTAACCATGTCTATGATTTTTTGAACATTCTTCTTTGTATTAATATCATTTGGACTTTTACTTTTTACTTCTAATGTAAATACCTGTTTACTACAACTTACTACAGGTGGTGTAGTATCTACCACCTTTACTTTCTGTGAAATGCTGTACTTCTTACCGTCTTTTGACTTGTATTTATATTTCACAGTATAATTTCCAACTGCTGAAGTATCTACTGTATTATGTTTCAATCTTCCGGTAATATCTTTACCCTTTGTTCCAAAGGCTATTAAATTACAGTAATAATTAAACTGATGTCCTTTTTCAACAGTAACTGTCTGAGAACCTTTAACAACAGTACCGTTTTTTATCTTCTTGTAAGGATTGTCCTCACTTGGATCTGTAGGATCCCAGCCACATTTTCCGGATACTTTTACAACCGGTGAAAAATCTATAGGCAATGTATCTTTTTTCTTGCCTTTTTTTACTGATACCAATGTGTTTTTCTTACAATTTTCAAATATCCAATTAGCGTCATTTGCTGTTAAAACAATATTCTTTCCTGAAGCTTTCTTTTTTCCAATGCTCCTATAAGATGATTTGACCAGTTTGTAATCTTCCTTACCTGAGTATGATGGTGACTGAATCCATACATTCTTATCCAAATATGAATTATACTTGTGCCAACCACTGTATTTATTAAGCCATGTATATTTGGACTTAATTCTAAAATTTCCATTAGGAAGACTCTTTCCAACTGAGCATCTAAAAGACTTAACAGCCACTTTTGTTTTCTTATCCTTTGAATACTGATAAACAATTACTGCCTTAAGTTTCTTATTTACTTCTATATAATACCTATCTGAAAAAGCTGTCTTTTTATTTTCTGTTTCTTCTTCTACACCTTTTCCTGAAAGTTTACTTGCTTTGTCAGCCTCTGACGTAACCTTATTTTGAATAAACATAAGACCACCAAAAATAATACCTGCAACAATTAAAATTTCAAGAAGAGTAATAACTGTATTCTTAAATCTTTTTTCTTTGACAATCTTTTTAATATCCAATTTCGTACTCCATTTTATTTTTATACGCAAAAAGCCACCTTGAGCCTATGCATACTAATTTATTATACAACATTGTAAGCATTTTTCAAGGTGACTTTCATTATATTGTTTTTATTGTTTCTATCTTATTGCATCCTTCATGCTCTTAACATATTCCCCAACATAAGGAACACTTTCTTTTCCATGTTCTGCAACAATTTTTACAATGGCGCTTCCTACAATTGCACCATCTGCATACTGGCATACATTTTTTGCCTGCTCAGGCTTGGCAATACCAAATCCAATTGCACAAGGGACGTCTGTTGCTTCTTTTACAAGTTTAGTCATAGCACCTAAATCTGTTGTAATATTCTGTCTGATACCTGTAACCCCAAGAGATGATACAACATATACAAAACCTTCTGCTGTTTTTGCGATTTTTGTAATTCTTTCTTCTGAAGTTGGAGCAATAAGTGGTATTAAGTCAATGCCTGCTTCCTTACAGAAAGGTGCTAACTCATCTCTTTCTTCGTATGGGCAGTCAGGTACGATAACACCTGAGATTCCACATTCAACACATCTTGCCATGAACTTTTCTGTTCCATAACGGTAAATTACATTTACATATGTCATAAATACTAAAGGTATATTTACCTGTTCTTTTATTTCCTTTATGGCATCAAACAATTTGTCTGTTGTACATCCACCCTGCAGAGCTCTTAAATCTGCTTTCTGAATTACAGGTCCTTCTGCTATTGGATCAGAAAAAGGTATACCAACTTCAATGATATCTGCTCCGCTTTTTTCCATTTCTATAATTAATTTTTGTGTTGTTTCTAAATCAGGATCTCCTCCTGTTACAAAAGCTATGAAAGCTTTTCCATTCTTAAATGCATCACTTACTTTACTCATAAATCTGTACTCCTCTATATCTTGCTATTGCTGCTACGTCCTTGTCACCACGACCTGAAACATTTACTACAATAATTTTGTCCTTATCAAGTGTCTTTGCATACTTCATTGCATAAGCAATGGCATGTGAACTTTCAATTGCTGGAATTATACCTTCCGTTCTTGATAAATATTCAAAAGCCTCAACTGCTTCCACATCAGTAATTGGAACATATTTTGCTCTTCCTGTATCATGTAAATTTGCATGTTCTGGTCCAATTCCCGGATAGTCTAATCCTGCTGAAATTGAATAAACAGGTGCTATCTGTCCATCATCATTCTGACAGAATAAAGATTTCATTCCTTGGAAAATCCCTTCTGTACCATTTGCGATAGTTGCAGCATTTTTAGGATTATCTATGCCAAGGCCCGCTGCTTCACATCCGATTAATGCTACATCTTTGTCTTCAATAAAATTATAAAATGCACCCATGGCATTTGAGCCACCACCTACACAGGCAATAACCCCATCAGGAAGTCTACCTTCTGCTTCCATAATCTGTTCTTTAATTTCCTTACTAATAACACTCTGGAAATCTCTAACAATTGTTGGGAAAGGATGTGGCCCCATAACAGAACCTAATACGTATAATGTATCATCCATTCTATTTGTCCATTCTCTCATTGCCTCATTTACTGCATCTTTTAATGTCATTGTACCACTTGTAACAGGATGAACCTTAGCGCCTAAAAGTTCCATTCTAAACACATTTAAAGCCTGACGTTCACAGTCTTCTTTTCCCATATAGATTTCACATTCCATATCCATAAGTGCTGCAGCTGTTGCTGTTGCCACACCATGCTGACCTGCTCCTGTTTCTGCAATAACTCTTGTTTTACCCATTTTCTTTGCAAGTAAAACCTGACCTAAAACATTATTAATTTTATGAGAACCTGTATGGTTTAAATCTTCTCTCTTTAAATAGATTTTTGCACCACCTAAATCCTTTGTCATTTTTTCAGCATAATATAATAATGAAGGTCTTCCTGCATAATTATTTAAAAGGTCTGTTAATTCCTTATTAAACTCCGAATCATTTTTGTAATGATTGTAAGCTTCTTCAACTTCATTTACCGCTGTCATTAATGTTTCCGGAACATACTGTCCACCATGTATACCAAATCTTCCTTTACTCATCATCTTCTCCTTTTAATTGTTGTAACATTTGTCTTTTATTTTCAGCTTTCATAAATGTTTCTCCAATAAGCACACCATTTACGTTAGCTTTTTTTAATCTTTCAATTTCTATGTTGCTTTTAATACCACTTTCAGCAACAAATAAAATATTATCCGGCACAAGCTTTCTTAATCTTTCGCTATTTCCAATATCCACTGTAAAAGTTTTTAAATCTCTGTTATTTACACCGATTATTCTTGCACCGCTTTTTATTGCTTTTTCAATTTCTTCTTCATCATGGGCTTCAACTAATGCTGACATACCAAGACTGTCGCAGATTTCTATGTACTTTCTTATTGTGTCTTCATCAAGCAATGAACAAATCAAGAGTACAGCAGATGCACCATGAATTTTTCCGTCATATATCATATACTCATCAACAACAAAATCTTTTCTAATTAATGGTATTGATACATTTTCGCTTATTTCTTTTAAGTACTTTTTATCACCTTTAAAATACTCAGGCTCTGTTAAAACTGAAATACAGCTTGCTCCTGCCTTCTCATATTCCTTTGCTATTTCTATATAAGGAAAATCTTCGGCAATAATTCCTTTTGATGGTGAGGCTTTTTTTACTTCGCATATAAAATTAATGCCTTTTTGGGCTAAAGCTTTTTCAAATTCTAAATTTCCTTTTGGCATATTTAAAGCCTTCTCTTTTACTAATTCTAAAGGAATGTTTGCTTTTTCCAATTCAACTCTTTTTCTTGTTGATTGTGCTAGTTTATCTAAAATCATATAACTCCTTTACTTATTGCTTTCTTCTATGTAAGCCTGTAATTTTTCGTATGCTTTTCCGCTGTTAATTGTTTCTCTTGCAATATTGATTGCTTCTTCGTATGTTAAATGGTCATTTTGAACATAAATACAAGCACCTGCATTTAATAAAACTGCGTCTTTCTTTGGTCCCTGAAGTTTTCTACTTAAAATTTCTTTTGTAATCTGAGCATTTTCTGTTCCGTCTCCACCTTCCAAATCAGACTTCTTACAAATTGAGATTCCATAGTCTTCAGGATTGATTTCGTAAGATTTTATTTCACCATTTCTAATTTCACAAACTGTTGTTTTTGTACTAGGTGTAATCTCATCCATTGTGTCCTGACCAAAAACAACCATACCTTTCTTAACTCCAAGATTTATAAGTACCTGTGCAACCGGCTCTACTAATTCTTCTTCATACACACCAATAATATCCATTGATGCACCTGCCGGATTAGTTAAAGGTCCTAAAACATTGAAAATTGTTCTAAGTCCTAAGGCTCCTCTAACAGGACCAACGAATCTCATTGCAGGATGATATTTCTGTGCAAATAAGAAGCAAAAACCAACTTTGTCTAACAACTCTTTGCTCTTTTCAGGTTCTACTGTTATGTTTGCCCCTAAGGCTTCCAAAACATCTGCAGCACCTGACTTACTTGAAACGCCTCTGTTACCATGCTTTGCCACTTTACAACCTGCCGCTGCCGCTACAAATGCTGATGTTGTGGAAATATTAAATGTATTTGCCTTATCTCCACCTGTTCCTACAATTTCAAGGACCTCCATGTCATGTGACAATTTTGTTCCATTATCACGCATACCTTTCGCTGAACCTGATATTTCTTCAATAGTTTCCCCTTTCATTCTAAGTGCTACTAAATAAGCACTAATTAATGTATCAGGTGTTTCACCGCTCATAATTTCATTCATAACTTCTTTTGCTTCATCAAAAGTTAAGTCCTGTTTATTCACTAATTTATCTATGGCTTCTTTAATCATACTTAAACCTCCAATTTTTTTATTTATTGAATTTAATTTCGTATACTTATCTATAAATAATAATCTTTTTAATTTATTTTTTAATCTTTAAAAAGTTATCTACGATTTTTTCTCCTTCAGGTGTCATAACTGATTCCGGATGAAACTGTAAACCGTAAATTTTATATTTTTTGTGTTGGACAGCCATTATTTCATTGTCACATTCATCAATAGCTATAACTTCCAATTCCTCGGGTATTGTATCAGGATTAGCCGACAACGAATGGTATCTTGCACCTTTAAATGGTGAATCCATCCCTTTAAAAATCGGACTGTCATTTGTAATTGTCATGTTGCTTTGTTTCCCATGCATCAATTGTTTTGCGTAAGTAACCTGTGCACCAAATACCTCACAAATACTCTGATGTCCCAAGCAAACTCCTAAAATTGGATATTCGCCCTTAAGCTTTTCTACCACCTCTTCGCATATACCTGCATTTTCCGGCTTTCCAGGTCCCGGAGATAAAATAATATGTGTAGGATTTAATTTTCTAATGTCATCAATTTTATATTCATCATTTCTTACTACCTTAACTTTTCCGTCAGTTAATTTTCCAAATAATTGAACAAGGTTATAAGAGAAACTATCATAATTATCTATTAATAAAACCATTACTTGTTTACCTCACTTCCTCGTTTAATTGCATCTATTACTGCCCCTGCTTTATGAGCACATTCCATATATTCGCTTTCAGGTACGCTGTCTGCAACAATTCCTGCACCTGCCTGAACATATACCTTATTTCCTTTTTTAACTGCTGTTCTAATTGCAATACATACATCTAAATTTCCTGACAAATCAATATAACCAATGGCTCCACCGTATACACCTCTTGGTTCTTTTTCTAATTCATCAATAATTTCACAGGCTCTAAACTTTGGTGCACCTGACAATGTGCCTGCCGGTAAAAGTGCTGAAACTGTATCACAACTGTCTTTATCCTCTCTTAACTCTCCACATACAGTTGAAGCAATATGCATTACTTTTGAAAATCTATGAATCTTCATATAATCTTCTAAATAAACACTTCCATATTTTGCAATTCTTCCAATGTCGTTACGTGCCAAATCAACTAACATATTATGTTCTGCTAATTCTTTCTCATCTTTTAAAAGACCTTCTTCTAAAGCTTTATCTTCTTCCTGATTTTTACCTCTTGGTCTTGTTCCGGCAACAGGAAATGTTGTTAATTTGCCATCTACTAATTTAACCATTGTTTCAGGAGAGGCACCTGCTATCTGCATATCTTCTGACTGGATAAAATACATATAAGGCGAAGGATTAGTAGTTCTTAAAACTCTATAGGCGTTCATTAAACTGCTGTTATATTCAGCTTCAAATCTTCTTGAAATAACGCCCTGAAAAATATCACCCTCTCTGATATATGCCTTTGTTTTTTCAATCATGTTGCAATATTCTTCTTTAGAAACATTACATTTAAAATCTACATTTTCCTGTGCATGATACTCAGGTAATGGACTTTGTTCATTTATAAGTGAAATCATTTTTTCAATTTCAAGTAAAGCTCCGTTATATCCCTGATGACCATCTTTTGACTTCATGTTTGCAATTAATAATATTTTTTGTCTTAAATGATCAAAAGCAATTACCTTGTCAAAAAGCATTAAATGATAATCATCAACATTGCTTTCTTTTAAATTTAATTTAGGTTCAGCATAGCCAATCATTTCGTATCCAAAATATCCAACAAAACCACCGGTAAAAGTTGGCATTCCTTCAATTTTAGGTGACTTATATTTTTCTAACTGTTTTCTTAGTGCATCCATTGGATCCATTGTTACAGTAGTTTCAATCTCGCCACTTTTCTGGGTTACCTTTCCATTCTTGCATGTTATGTGCAAAACAGGTTCATAACCTAAAAAAGAATATCTTGCCCATTTTTCTCCACCTTCTACACTTTCAAGCAAGAAAAAGTTTTTACCAAATTCTTCCATTTTTCTTAAAAGTGAAATTGGAGTAATAACATCAGCATATATTTCCTTGCAAATAGGAATCATGCTATAGTCCTTTGTTAATTCTTCGATTTCTTCAAAGCTTTGTGTTTTCATATGTTCTCCTCTCGCATATCTGACTGTTTAATTATTTCAGTTAAATAGCGCCTATGATTTCCGGCTGTTAAAGTTGGTCTTCGCTTGTTAGAACAGTTCGATTCCGTACACTTTGTGTACTTCATCTCACTTGAGCTGACCGCTCAATGTTTTCGTATAAGTGAATATTTTTTTATAAGCAAGCTTCAAAAATATTTCTTTTAGATGCTCCTATCCGTTTAGAACAGTTCGATTCCGTACACTTTGTGTACTTCATCTCACTTGAGCTGACCGCTCAATGTTTTCGTATAAGTGAATATTTTTTTATAAGCAAGCTTCAAAAAAATATTCACTTATACGAAAACGCTGTTCTAAACAGTAACAAAAAAAAGGCCCTGTCTCTTCACGTCTATAACGTAAAGGGACAAAAGCCTTATAAATTCAACTTCTGCGGTGCCACCCAAATTAATGTATAACACATTCTCTCAACAGCATACCATCATATGCTTACTCTTTTAACGGTGAGTCTCCGTCAGCGTCTACTACCTAATAATATGGTTTCAAGCTGCCCTCTTAAGTCCATTCATCGCTGTTAGTTTGTTGCCTCACACCAACCGACAACTCTCTGAAAAACGTCCCATACGATTACTTACTCTTAATCAACGGTTTCACAATGTGTTTAAATTTTAGTCTACTAAAGCGTTAATGTCAACCCACATATTTAATGTATTCTTGATTTATTTTATGCTTTTTATTTCATCAACTGACTCTTTTAGCTGTTCTAATGCTTTTTTCAATGTTTCTCTTGGACATGCAATATTGATTCTCTGGAAGCCTTCTCCTTCTTTTCCAAAGATATATCCTGAGTCAAGCCACAGTTTGGCTTTTTCAACGATAAACTTTTCAAGTTCTTTGTCCTCAAAACCTAACGCACTACAATCAAGCCAAATCAGATATGTTCCTTCAGGTTCAATTAATTTTATCTGTGGTGTATTTGTTTCTAGATAATCTCTTAAGAAATTAAGATTATCTAATAAATATTCTTTCAATTCATTCAGCCATTGTCTACCATATTTATATGCTGCCTCGCATGCTACAAGTCCCATTAAATTAACCTGACTGTAACCAACCTTATCCAGTTGCTTTAATACTTTTTTTCTAATTTCAAGATTAGGAATAAAAATATTTGAAATTTGAAGTCCTGCAAGATTAAATGTTTTGGTTGGTGCTGTACATGTAATTGTTATATTCTGATATTTTTCATCTAATGATGAAAATACAATATGCTTATTTTCAGGATAAACAAAGTCACTGTGAATTTCATCACTTACAATTTTTACATTGTGTTTCAGACAAATATCTCCTATCTTTTCTAACTCCCACTTTTTCCAGACTCTACCAACCGGATTATGTGGACTACATAAAATAAATAACTTAACATTATTTTCTTTTATTTTCTTTTCAAAATCTTCAAAATCAATTTCATATTTTTTGCCATTTCTAACTAAAGAATTGTTCACTAATTTTCTATTATTATCAATAATTACTTCAGTAAATGGGTAATATACAGGATTTTGAATTAATACACTATCACCTTCATTAGTAAGTGCATTAATTGCCAATACTATGGCAAATACTACACCCGGTGTTTTTATTAGCCATTCTTTTTTTACCTGCCAATTAAAATTATCATTATACCAATTGTATACTGCATCAAAATATTCTTCTTTACCTTCACTGTAGCCATATATACCGTGACTTACTGCTTTATTTAATGCCTCAATAATTTCAGGTGAAGTTTGAAAATCCATGTCTGCAACCCATAAAGGTAACAAATCTTCTGGCATGTTTCTCTCTTTTGCAAAATCATATTTTAAACTTCTTGTATTATTTCTATTTATTATTTTATTAAAATCGTATTTCATTTTTCCTCCAAACTATTGAAATGCCTGTTCCAAATCTCTTATTAAGTCATCAACATTTTCAATTCCTACTGATATTCTTAAAAAGTCTTCCGTAATTCCTAACTGTTCTCTTTTTTCTTTTGGAACATCAGGATGTGTTTGAAACATTGGGTATGTTATCAATGATTCAACACCACCTAAACTTTCAGCAAAGGCTATGACCTTAACTTTTTCCAAAATATTTCTTGCTGTTTCTTCTGAATCAACTTTAAATGAAATCATGCTGCCAAAACCTGTTGCCTGTTTTTTGTTGATTTCATATCCCGGATGCTCTTCTAAACCAATATAATAAACCTTTTTTACCTTTGGTTGCTTCTTTAACCAGTTAGCTATTTTGATTGCATTTTCCTGCTGTCTTTCCAGTCTTACTGATAAAGTTTTAATTCCACGTATAATTAAAAAACTGTCAAATGGTGAAAGACAAAATCCTGTAGTCTTGTATGCAAAACGTATTTTTTCTGCAATTTCTTTATTATTAGTTGACAAAAAACCTGCCAAAGTATCGTTATGACCACCGAGAAATTTTGTTCCACTGTGAATCTCTATATGAGCACCTAGCTGCAGTGGCTTTTGAAAATATGGTGTTAAAAAAGTATTATCTACTATTACAATTAAATTCTTTTCATTTGCCAACTTAACAACTTCGTGCAAGTCAGTTACTTTCATTGTAGGATTGCTTGGAGTTTCTATATAAACTGCCTTTGTATTTTCTTTTATTGTTTCTTTCAAAACTTCAATATCTGATGTGTCAATATATGAGAATTCCAATCCCTGATTAGTCCCTATAGTGTCAAATATTCGAACTGAGCCACCATATAAATCCTCTGTGCATATTATGTGATCCCCTCTGCTAAATAATTCCATACAAAGTCTTATTGCTGCCATACCGCTGGAACATGCTACAGTATCAATTGCCCCTTCTAAAGAAGACACAATATTTTCTAATGTATCTCTTGTTGGGTTGCTTTCTCTTGTATAGTTATGACCTGTTGATTCTCCAATTCCGGGATGTGCAAAAGTTGCAGTCTGATATATTGGAACACTCACTGAACCAAATACGTCCTTATTGGTTTCATTATCTCCATGTATGCATTTTGTTTCTATATTGTAATTCATCGTTCTTTCTCCTATTTCTGATTTTGTTTTCTAGTTAAATATACTAGGGGGTGGAACCTTCCAACTTAATCACATTGGCATTATGTGTTCGTTTTTAACAACTGTGATTTTTAAATAAGCTTAAATGTAATACATGTACTGACTAAAATCATTACTTTGTAAATAATCTTTTTCTAAGTCTTCTAATGAAATATTAAGTAATACTTCATCAAGTTTTTCATTTACTTTATCAATTACTGATTCTTCAATAACCTGTTCTGCTATATTGCCCTGCCCTTCATACTCTTTTTCAATCTTATAAGTTCCGTCAAGTGCTTCAATAATTGATGCCACAGTAATGTCCTTAGCACTCTGATTTAATAAATATCCACCCTGGGCACCTTTAATACTTTTAATAATTCCATGTCTTCTTAGTCCTGCAAAAACCTGTTCAAGATACTGTAAAGATATATCATTTCTTTCTGCAATACTGCTAAGTTTCACATGACCGTTTTTTGAATTAATAGATAAGTCTATTAATGCTATTATTCCATATCTGCTTTTCTTTGATAACTTCATATTACATCTCTTTTCCTTTTTTTAATTAATCCTATATGTTTAGTAGGATATAAAGTATATTACCTTTATTTTATATAAATGTCAACTAAAACATACTATTTTTATATGAATTAAATATTTTAATTATAAAATACTGCTTGCAACACTCCAGATACCAAGTATATACTTTATTACAAAAAAAACAGGAGATTAATTGCACTAATCATTGCTGCCTTGCAACTATAATCAATACAACTAATCCCCTACCCTTAAGGAGTGATTATATAATTTCTATTTAAAATCTTAACCCTGTTTGGATTTTGCTATTTCTTTTTCCTGTACATCAGGTGGTGCCTGTTCGTATCTGGATACAACATATTCAAATTCACCACTTCCCCCTGTCATTGAACGAAGTGAAGTTGAATATTCATACATTTCAAGTAATGGTATTTCAGCTTCTATAATCTGTTTTCCATTATCAGAATTCATATTGTATACACGACCACGTCTTTTATTCAAATCTCCAAGAATATCACCTGAATATTTTTCCGGTGCTATAATTGTAACCATAGCAATTGGTTCTAACAGTACAGGATTAGCTTCCATAAAGCCTTTCTTAAAAGCTATTATTGTTGCCATCTTAAATGCCATTTCAGAAGAATCAACAGGATGGTATGAACCATCTGTTAATGTAGCCTTAATGCCAACAACAGGATAACCTGCCAATGGACCCTCTTTTACACATTCCTGAATTCCTTTTTCAACTGCCGGGAAATAATTTTTTGGCACAGCTCCACCAAATATTTTTTCATCAAAAATATAAGGTTTTGATAAGTCACCTGATGGTTCAAACTCAATTACAACATCACCATATTGTCCATGACCGCCTGACTGTTTTTTGTGTTTACCCTGAACCTGTGCCTTACTCCTTATTGTTTCTTTAAATGGAACTTTTGGTCGTTCTAAAATAACATCTACTTTGTATCTGTCTTTCAGTTTAGATGCAACAACTTCCAATTGCTGATGACCGATTCCGTAAAGAAGAGATTGTTTATTTTCCGCATCAATAACTGACTTCAAAGTCAAGTCTTCAATACATAATTTAGTAAGTGCCTGAGCTAATTTGTCCTCATCCCCCTTTTTCTCAGCTCTATATGCCATATACGCATAAGGCTTTGACATTGTTGTTGGATGATATACAATTGGCCACTGTTTCGTTGATAAAGTATCTCCTGTTCTTGTGCTTGTAAGCTTACCTATTGCCCCAATATCTCCTGAGTGCAATTCACTTACTTCAGTAACATTCTTTCCGCAAATAACATACAGTTTGTTTAATTTTTCTTCTATATTTTTTGTTGGATTGTAAACAACATCACCTGTTTTTAATATGCCTGTTCTTACTTTTACTAAAGAATATTTTCCAACAAATGGATCCATTATTGTTTTAAATACATAAGCAGAAACAGGTTTTGAGTTGTCAAAATCTGCAACCACTTCTTCATCGTTTTCTATGTTTGTTGCTTTTTTCAAAACTTCTGCCTTATCTGCTGATGGAAAATATTTCTCACAGGTCTGTAAGAAACTATTTACACCCTGGCAGGTTACTCCTGATGCAATTTGTACGGGAACAATATCACAATTAATTACACTCTTTCTTAATGCTTTTGATATTTCCTCGTATGTAAAATCTACGCCTGAAAAATACTTATCCATTAATTCTTCATCAGATTCTGCAACAGCCTCCATTAACTGCTCTCTAACCGGAACTAATTTACTTGTAATTGATTCAGGAATTTCCATTTCATCATAATTACCCAAATTATCAATGAACTTTCTACCACCCATTTTCACTACGTTTACATAACCAATTAATTTGTCATTCTCCATAATTGGCAAATGAAATGGTGCTATCTTCTTGCCGAATCTTGACTTTAACTGTTCTACAATTTCCATGTATTTTGCATTGGAATCATCTATATTGGTAACTAAAAATATACATGGGATTTTTCTACGCTCACATGTTTCCCAGGCTTTAACCGTTCCTACTTCTACTCCTGTCTTTCCATTAACCACAATTACAGCAGCGTCCGCAACACTCATGGCATCTTCCATCTGACCGACAAAATCAAAATATCCCGGTGCATCTAATATGTTAATTTTCAATCCGTTCCACTCTATTGGTATAACAGATGCACTTATGGAAAACTTACGCTTGATTTCCTCCTTGTCATAATCTGAAATTGTATTTCCATCATCTATGCGTCCCATTCTGGAAATAGTCTTTGTAGCAAAAGCTACTGCCTCAGCAAATGTTGTTTTTCCGGCTCCGCCATGTCCTAAAAAAACAACATTTCTAATATTCTGTGTTTCATAAATCTTCATAACAAGCCTCCTTATTCAATTGTCTTTTCACCGAACTAAAACCTCTTAACTTTCCTCCTTATTTAATATTTTATTAAGGTTTTATTACTTAAATACTATTTTACTTTACTTATAAACGTAATACAAGAAAGGTTATATTTTTAACAAAGTGTTGCTATATTTACTTTAAAGTGTTAAGCTTTAAAGCGTTGAAGTTTTACACTTTAAAGTTTTTAAGTTTAAGCTTGCTTAACATAATTATCTATATTAGACTTAATTAAGCAATTTATACATGACAGGAGAACATAATGAGAAGAAAAGATGATTTAACATTTGGTTTTGTAGGTATTGGACTAATTGGTGGCTCGGTTGCAAAGGCTTTAAGACGTGTCTATCCAAGTTGCAAAATCATAGTTTATAATAGAGGGGCGAAACCTCGTGTTTTAGCAATAAATGACGGCACAGCAAACATTGCATTAGATACTGTTGATGAAAGATTTTCTGAATGCGATTATATTTTTCTGTGTACACCCGTTGAACGTAATGTAGAATACTTAACTATTTTAAAAGATATAATTAAACCAACATGCATTATTACAGATGTTGGCAGTGTAAAAACAAATATACACGAAGCAGTTAAGGCTCTTTCTTTAGAAGATAATTTCATAGGTGGCCATCCAATGGCAGGTTCAGAAAAAACAAGTTACGAACATGCAAGTGACCGTTTGCTTGAAAACGCCTACTATGCCATTACTCCTACCGAAAACGTTAAACAGGAATATGTTAAAGAATACACTGAAATTGTTTCTGACATTGGTGCAATTCCTGTAGAAATTTCATACAAGGAACATGACAGAGTTGTTGCAGCCATTAGTCATTTGCCACATTTAATTGCTTCAAGCCTTGTTAATTTGGTAAAACATAATGACAGTGATAAAGAATATATGAAAACATTAGCTGCCGGCGGTTTTAAGGATATTACAAGAATTGCTTCTTCTTCTCCGGAAATGTGGGAGCAGATATGCATGACAAACAACGATAATATAAGTGAAATGCTTGATTTATATATAAAAGATTTGGAAAAAGTTAAGAATGAGTTAGACACAAAGAACGGTCTGGCCATTAATCATATGATTGCAGAAAGCAGAGATTATAGAGACAACATTGACGAGCATAACAACAGTATAATTCAAAGAAGTTACAACATATTCTGCGATATTATTGATGAATCAGGTGCCATTGCCACTATTGCTACAATTCTTGCTACAAATGGTGTTAGTATTAAGAACATCGGTATTATTCATAACCGTGAACATGAAGAAGGTGTTTTAAAGATTTCATTTTATGACCAGGCTTCATCAGAGAAAGCTATGGAACAGTTAGAAAAACACAGATACAAAGTTTTTAAACACTAATTTTTTTCCAGTAATCTCCTATTGTCTAAATATTACAAAATTGTTACATTGTATTTTGTAATTGGCCAAGACGAGAGTGTGAAAGTTTTTCTGTAAATTAAATATTTAAATATAATTAATAGGCCTTCTATGATAAAATTTATTATTATAGGAGGCCTTAATTATGGCA
>NZ_DBLZZO010000014.1:31365-72231 GCF_057858645.1 Eubacterium sp. | reverse complement strand
ACGTGGTACTTTGCTGAGTAATTCCTAAATATTTACACACTCCATCTCTCAATGTTTTAAAAGTAGGTCTGTTAGGATAATAGTTCGATAATCTTTGTATATATTGTGTTCCAAGTAATGTTCCATTAATACTTGCAGTATATACATTAGCTAGAGTCATTCTTTTGAAACTTGGGAAATCATAAGTACGTTTAAAACGATAGTAATATCTAACTGTTTTGCCATTTACAGTTGTGTCTTCATAAACTACCTGATTTGTCTTATATTCTATATTTTGAGTGTATTTTCCCTGATAGTCATACAATTCAATATAACCTTTTCCATTGCTGTCCACAGTATTTATTAAACTTTTTATAGATGTACTTTGAAAATCATACAATTTATCGTAGGCTGTCAAATCCTTATAGCGTGGATCAGATGTTTGTTTTATGAAGCTTTTGATTTTCCCTCTAAAAATAACAATATCCTGAGTATTAGATGTATCTATGTAACCATATAATTTTTCACAGTAATCTAACTTAGTTGGGTAAAGTTCGTACTCCATAAGAGTTGTTAGTTCGTAAACTCTTAAACTGTCTAAGAAATCTACCAAAACATCCCTATCATCACATTTTACTTCTGAAAACCATCCCTCTAGTGAATTTCCATGTGAATCGCTTTTCGCAAAAATTATGTCTTTATTGTCATAATTTGATGTCAAATTATTAATGTGTCCATAGTATGGTCCATTTTTATACCACGTTCTAACAAACATTGATAAGCCTTCAGGAACAACTTTTGTTCTTTCTATGTAAACTCCCACTAACCTTTCAGGGGACCTACCAGGAAGTGCGTACTTTGAAGCTGATTCTTTATAATTCCATTCATTGAAATTAACTTCCGTTCTTTTCAATAAACTTGATCTTGATGTTGATATAGGTGTTTCGTTATATTTATAATACTCTCCGTCAAATTTGACTATATCACCCTCAACATAATTCACTCCTTCCTGCCACTCACCCTTATAGTTATCATCTTTTACACTTAAAGATACTACTATATCCTTATTCGTAATATCGTCATTTATATCAAAGGTAGTAACTTTAAATTCTGTAGCAATGCATCCCTGAACCATCATTTTTGAATCAGAGCATATAGATCTTAACAAATTCATGCTATCTTCTTTTATATTATCGTTTGTTATGTCTTTGATATTAGAATCATTAGGGAAAGATATTGTCAGCTTTTTATTTACATTATGTTCCGTATAAGCTCTAATAGTATCATCATTTACATTTAACATATCTTCCTCCTTAATACTCAATTAATGTAATTTTAATTGGATTATACAAAAGTTCCTTACCAAAGCTGTTTTTTATAGTGTAATCAGTATCTGTAATATACATATATGCCTTTTGGTATCTCAAACTTTCTGTACTCCAATATGTAACTCGAACCTTTCTCTCTCTTGAATTAACAGTTCCTATTGCAATAATACTGGATATTTCTTTATATTCACTTAGTAAAAGAGGTGGTGTTTCAAATTCTATTTTTGTTTTGTAATTTGGAGAAGTTTGTCTAACAAGATAATTATCAGCGTTTCTGTATGCTTTTAATTCCGTCCTCTGATTATCAGTGGAGACATAAGATTCACTTTTAATATATTTCATTGGAAAAACTGCGATTCCAAACTTAAGTAAATATCCTTTATATTCTGCCATAATCCTATACCTCCACTAATTAATTATTCCAAACCGGTCTACCGGTTTTTCTCTTTTCCTGAATAACCTCCTGCTTAACCATATTGAATACACCCTTTGAATTTTGTTGTACTACTATTTGAATAGTTACACCTGAAAGAGCACTTAACAGTTCCTGATTTCCTATTCCGTTTTCCTGCTGCACTTCTCTTAAGCCCTGCTTAATAGTTTCAAGTGGTGCTTCAATGTTAGTTCCATGTTTCTGATCACCCACCATTGCAAGAAATGGAGCATTTGGTTTTAATACTGCACCATTAGCCAGCTTAGGAATTTGTGGCACTGCCAATGGGTTTTCATTCCACAATTTCTTAAAAGGATGCCATTTCATAATCTTTACATCTCTTATCATATTAAGCATTTTATTAATGGCATTAAACGGTTTACTTATAATAAAATTAATTCCGCTAATAAGAGCATTTACTACAGTCTTAAACACAGATGTTATTCCTTCTTTTATTCCTGTAAATACTTTTCCACCCTTGCAAAATACATCTTTCACTGCTTTCCATGCACCACTAAATGTATTTTTAAACCAATTTCCTACGTGTGAAAAAGCTCCCTTGATTCCATTCCACACCTTAACAAAAAATGCTCCCGGATTCTTCCAAATTTCCTTAATGGATTCAAGTGCTGAAAAGAATGATTTTTTAAAGAATTCTCTTACTCCTGATGCTCCCGCAAATACATTCCTGATTAATTCCCATGCTTTTTTTAGAATTGTAAAAATACCTGATGCTACATTTTTTATGACGGATGAAATTTTGCTACAAATTGCAATTATTATACTTTTGACAAAATCCATTGCAATTTTAATAACATTCTTTATTCCATCAAAAACACTGCCAAATATTTCCTTTATTCCATCCCAAGCCTTTTGCCAATCACCTGTAAATATTCCAACAATGAAATCAATTATTCCGTTAATTACATTCATAAGTGTTGTAATAGCTACACTTATAAAACTAATAACAGTTTTCACTTTTATCCATATAAACTCAATTGTTGGACCAAGTTTTGCCATCATATTCTGTATAATCCATCCAATGATAGGTGATAAAAAGTTAAACAACTTTCCTGTTGCATCAATAATTCTGCCAATAAATCCTACTACACTTCCTACTAACGGCTTTATGTAAGTATTTAAAAGATCTGATATTCCATCTGCAACTCTATCAAAAACAGGTGCAATATACGATTCGTAACCATCAATAACATATGACAAAATTGTTGATAATCCGGAACCTATATTGTCAAATGCAGGTTTAACATATTCGTCATAATTGCTCTGTATAATTTGAAAAACTCCCTGAATATACTCTTTTATTCCACCAACAACTTCCTTAATCGGTGCAAGAGTATCGCTTATTGCATTTTTTATTTCATCTTTATTTTCAATAATTGGTGTAGTAATTGCTGATAAAACATCTCTTCCGATTTTTTCACACAGAACGTACAATTCTAATCCAGCAGTTGTGAATATTGCTAATATATCAGCTACAATCTGCTGTGCATCATCACCTTCAAACACTGTAAATATATCTGCTATAGCTTCAAAGAAATTGCCCCATATAGTGGCTCTCTCGGATGAAATATTAAATATCTCTACTAATTTAGTTTTTATAAAATCTTTGTTTTGGTCAAGGAACTTATTAACTCCACCAATCAACATTGTTGCAATGCTAACTCCAATGGATGCAATTGAGCCTAATATTCTACCGAAATTATATATAATGGTATCTACCCAATTACTTGCAGCGTTTACTACTTCCGGGTCAGTAAAGATCTCTTTTAAATTACTTCCTATGTTCTTTAGATAACCTAAAATCTTATCAAAGCCATCACTTTTAAAACCAAGACTAAATCCTGCTCCAAATAACTTTGCAAGTTTTTTGAATTTATTTAATACAGTGGATAATAACTTATCCATCTTTCCTAAAGCACCACTACTTGCATCTATACCTTTTGTTGCGTCAGACATTCCTGCAATTGCACTGGCACCACCTGAACCTGAATCATCACTATCTGATGAACTGTCTTGTTGCTTTACATTTAACTGGTCAAAACTTGCAAGACTTTTCGCAGCTTTAGCAGCTTTCTTTGTCGCTTTAGTAAGATTATTTACTCCTGATGTTGCACTATCAGAATTATCTGAAGCTTTTGCTAATTCATCACTTGTAGTTTTAACTGATGATTCTTCACTTGACTTATTGCCTGTTATCATATCTGTAAAAGATTTAAACGCACTAGCTAAAGCACTTAATTTTCCGAGTAATGTATTGATTAATTTTAAGACCGGTGTAAATACATTTATTAATCCTTGTCCTATACTAGCTTTTAAGCTATCCATCTGTAATGAAAGTATTCTTGTTTGGTTTGCCCAACTATCTGATGTTCTTGCAAAGTCTCCTGAGGCATCAGCTAACTTACTCTGTACAAACGAATATCTTAATGCAACTTTCTCCTGCTCTGACATTTTATCAGTTGTCTTACCAAATCCATTTTGTAACGCATACTGATCTAATGCTGTTTGTGTCATTACAACACCTAAATCTTTTAGGGATTCAGTCTCACCAGTGAATACTGACTTAAGCTTTGTATAGGCTTCATCCTGACTAATATTATAAAAAGATGCAACGTCACCGGATAATCCTGTTAAAGTTGTACTCATATCTGCTGCTTCTTTTTCAGAAAAGCCAAATGATTTTGACATAGAGCCAAATGTACCCGCATATCTTTTAGCCATTGTTTCTGATAAACCAAACTGCGTAGCTGCGTTCTTTGCGAATTTATCAATTGTTCCACTCATCTTAGGAAAGGCTACATCAACTACGTTTTGAACTTCAGTTAAATCAGAACCAAGTTCTATACACTCTTTTCCAAAATCAATAGTCTTTTTAATTGCAAATGCTCCAGCTATTGCTGCACCAACTTTTTTCGCAACTCCCATAAGTCCATTCAATTGTGAATTGACACCTTGCGAGTTCAATTTCAAGTCAAGAGCAACTGTTCCCACGCTTTGAGCCATATATTTTTCCCTCCTCTCCTAATTTATTTAAAAACAATAGCTTCTGAATTAAGTCCTGCCATTTCAAGAAATACCTTTTCAAATTCTATTGTGGCTTTTTCTGCCTCTCTCTTATCCATTTGCTTAACATTTCTATTTCTCCAGTCACTTCGAATTTTTCTCTGTTCAGCAGTAAAATTTTTAAGCATGTCCTTATCATCTTCTGCCCTAATTGCAACTATTCTTCCAAGAATTGTATCAGGACCTATTCCCACAAGCAGGCTTCGAAATTCACTCCATTTCATTTCTTTTATGTCGGCAATTCTTAATCCATACTGTGTAGTAAAAGAAGCCACTATTAAGTCAAAATCATCAATCAAATCATAGAACGGATCTACTCCCCCGATTCTTCTTCCTCATTACCCATAATCACAGAAATAGTTGTCATTACAACTGTCTGAAAATCTTTAAAGCTCAGCTTCATATTCATTAACTTTTTATGAGATTCCTTAGTGAATATAATTTCACACATTTTAATTACATCCTCTGCTGTCGGATTATCAGATACAAGACCTAACACCTTTAACATATTTTCTGCTGACGCATCAGCTTCAAGTTCTGCATCCTTAATCTTAATCTTTGGGTTTTCTTCAAAATCTAATTTATCTGTTATATCTACTACTTTTGACATATTAATTCCTCCTAAAAAAATAGAGCAAGCTAACACTATTGCTAACCTGCTCTTTATTATTCCAACAAATTAAATTGCCGGTGTAATTGTTGGCTTTCCGTTTGACATTACATCAAATTCCAACGGTGCAACATTTGTACTATCTGCTGCTCCCAATGCTGTAATATTAAATACAGCCCCCTCAATAAGCACTTTTGTACCATCAGGGAATGTCCACTGAAAAGTTCCTTCTGCATCTCTTCCGTTTTTAAATGATTTACTGGCTACATAATCATTACCTGTATCTCCAACATTTCTTTTACCGGAAACTGAAATAGTCATTCCTTTAGCCGTCATTAATCTTCTTATCCAGCCTTCTGTATTCATTGGAGTCCATTCTTCAACACCATTGTCAAATGAAACTGAAAAAGATTCCATGTCAGCAATATCAGATAAACTTGACGATTCTGCACCTACCTGAAACTGATTCTCATACACCGGATAAACACCTGGTTTCTTTGCCATTTTACTGCTCCTTCCTATATTTTGTAATAAATATTCAATTCAATTACCCTTTCATATATTCCCTTATCATCAGTACCAACATCAATAGGCTCTGATGATAACATTTCTATGTAGGGTATTTCTATATTGTTAATAACCACATCTCTTGATTCACTTATTTTTCTATAAAGGTCATATGCCTGACGTTCTGTATCGTTTGCATCATTATTCCAATGAAGCAGTATTGAAATAGGCTTTATATCGTAGCTCTCCAAACCGCCTATACATTTTCTAGGTGTTCTATTAGCGTTTAACTGATAAACACCTATGGACTTATCCAACTTATTATCCAGCTTTCCCATATAATAATGTTCAGCAAGATTAAATTGTTTAAGCCAATCCTTAACATCATTTAAAAATAACATTATAGACCTCCGTTTCTTCTATACAGTTCTTTGAATGTTTCAACTGCAAAATTTTGCTTTTTGCCTTTTGGAAGATAGTCCTCAAACCATTTTCCACCTGCATTAGCATTTTCTGCAGTATTAAAATTATATTCTGGATGGTAATATAATCTTCTCGCATACGGGGTAGATGATACGATTTGAACTTCACCTTTGCTACTTCCATCATAATCTACAAACGTAGCAGTATTTTGAAGTGTACCTTTATCAAAAGGCATTATTCCTGCCTGTTTAATATCTGACTGTATTGCATCTGCAGTTTGTTCTAACGATACGATTGCAGCCTTATTCAGCTTGTTAATTACACCTTTATTCAATTTAATTACTGATTTTGCATTTAACATCTAATTCAACTCCAATACTGTAAAATTAACTGTCCCATCAGGATTTCGTGACTTTGTTCCTTTATAAATTGTTCTTTTAACTCCATGAACTTCAACATATCCACCACTTATAATCGCCTGTCTAGGACATATATCACCATTAAAATAAGCTTTACCTGATAGAGTTACAATCTTTTGTTCTGCAGTTAGTTTGGTGTACGCATTATCCTGATAATTACACTTTAATTCTTCATTACTAACGATAATTGGAGAACCGGTTTCTGATACACCTTCACCATAAATTACCACTGTAATATCTGTTTGACATATTCTGTCTGGAACTAATTTAGGATATTTCATGCTATACACCTACCAATCTGCAACATAAACCTGTTTGCTCTAAAAGTGAGTACAAATCTCTTTGAATTGCAACTCCTCTTTCAATGTGAATATTCCATGTACTACCAATACTCATTGATACTCCATTTATAGAATAACTTGAAAGTACAGATGAAATTAAATCTTGATTTTCGTACTCAAAGTCTGCCTGTCTACATACAACCTCGCAGATAATTTCTTTTTGAAACTCTGTTAGGTTATCAAATCCATATTTTCTAATTCTGTTATAAGTCAGTGAATCAATGTGTCTGCTTGCCTGTCTTAATTTATTAAGCACATCCTCTTGTGGAATGCTTTTTAAATCAGACAATTCCAAATAGTCATTTATGTTAGCATAAGGGGTATAAGCCATAGGCTCACCCCCTATTCAGCACTTTTGATTTTCTTGATAATTCCATCTTTTGATGTGGCATTACCTAAATCAATGTTGTGCTCTGTAGCATAGGCTTTTAAATCCTCAATTTCCATTGAAGAGTATTTATCGCCTTTAACTTTTTCAAGCTGAGACTTTAATTCGTCTCTTTCCTTAACTACCTGCTCATATTCAGAGTATGGAACTGTAGCTTTAGGTGAACGCTTTAAAAGTTTTCCTTCTTCATCAAAAATGTCATATCCCATTGAAAGGTATGATTCCATCTCAATTTCAGAAACTGTATAAACTTTATTGTCTTTTCTAGCTGTCATTCCTATTCTCCTTTCTAAGCTGCTGCTGTGTGAATAATACAACCATCTTTTAAAAGTTCATCAATGGCGAATGTACCATTGAACTTTCTGTTCTGGTAAACATAGTTGTCAGCAGTTCTTGAATCTGTTCCCGGTGTAAAAACTGAAATATAGCTGTACTTATTTCTAGATACCTGACATTCAGGATCGATTAAAATATAGTCCATCTGAACAGCAGAGCCATCTGCCACGCAACCATTTGTAAAGTTATAAGCACTCTTAAATCTTGCTGATGGAACCTGCTTAATCATTCCAATATCATCAATAGAATGTACTCTTCTGTCAATTCCTTTTGCTCCACTTACTTCAAGTGTTCTCTGAACACCATCTGCATTCTTAAGTAGCTTATAGTAAGCTGGTGTGCAATAAAGAATTACTCTGTCAAGTGGAACACCTGCTTCTGTCATTGCTTCAAGATTATCGTCAAAATCTGAAAGAACATTAGCTGTAGTTAAAGCTTCTGTTTTAACTTTTGCTCCTACTCTCTTAGCTTCTGTGTAAAGCTTACTAAATGTGTAGCAGTCAGCTTCAGGAATAGCCTGAGTTGTCTCAAATCTTTTCTGAATATTAGCAACTGCAACTACCATGTTAGTTTCATCAATGTCCATTGGATCAATAGCAAACTCAATATCTCTATCATGATCTAAAGTCTTTACTTCATAATCATTTGAATATGTGCCTGCATTAAATCCTAAATTGTTTCTTGAATGGTCCTTATAACCACTTACAGATAATTTAGGAATTTTTAAAGTTTTTCCATTCACAATCTGAATGTCTGAATTTGAATTATACAGGTCTACAGAAATCTGTGCCTGACCATATAATTCTGTTAAAATGTTTCTGAAAATTTCAGCATACTGTAATACTGCCATGTATTTCTACCTCCTATTTTTTCTTTATTCCAAAGATGCCTCTTAATAAGTCATCCTGGTTTTGATTTTGATTGTTGTTTGGAGCACCAATAGGTTTAAATCCCTGATTACTAGTTTCTCCACTGTTTGCTGGTTTAAGTGCAGGAACATCTTCTAAAACTTTGTTAATTGCTGCTTTTACCTTTTCAGCATCAACTGTCCCATCTTCTCCTGCCACTTCCTTAAAATCAGCCATTTTGATTACATAAGGAATTGATTTTGAATCAATACCTAATTCCACAGCCTGTAATGTTGCAGAATTTTCAATAATTAGTTGTAAATTTTGGCTCTGCACCTGTGCTATTTGTGACTGCATTCCCGCAATATTCGGTGTATTCTTTGCTTTCTGTTCCTTGTAAGCATTAATTGCCTGTGTCACTTCCTGCTGGGACATTCCCTGTTGCTGAAAAAATGACTTTAGTGCTGACTGCTCTGCTCTTGCAGTTCTACTATTTACAATTCCATCAAGCTGTTCCTGAGTGTATGTTGCACCCTGGTTATTGTTTCCAGTGTTTTGGTTACTGTTACCTTCACCGGCATTATTGTTTGGATTGCCGTTACCCTCTCTGCCTTCTCCTGAACCTTCTGCAAAAAACTGAATATTCATAGGCATTTTCCCTGTTTTTCTTGTTCTAAATTTCATTACATATATTCCTTTCCGTTTTAGCTCGTCAGCATATTCCGAGAGTTTTAAGCCATCACGTTTTGGGCATATAAAAAGCACCTACTTATTTGTAGATGCCTTTGGTTCGTCTTTTTCAACTACTGCGCCTAGTTTTAATAAATACTCTTTACGCTCTTTTGTTTTTGCCTTAACCTCATCCCCTGCTTTTACCAAAGTAAGGTTGTTTTCCTTATCATAGAAATCAATCTTGGCTATTAACATTTGTTACCTCCTATTCCTTTCTTATTTTGTTGCATAAAAATACCACCTAGTAAAAAACTAGATGGTATCTATGCCATTGGCCATTCTTTCATTTTTTTCATTTCTTCTTCAGATTTTTTTATTGCTTCTTCAATTTCCTCTGGACTTCTGTCTGTTTTTTCAATATAATCTCTTTCCTTAATTATGCCAGTATCTCTTTCCATTCAATAAGCCCCTCCTTTGAAAGTTCTTGTAATGCCTTTTCTTGCGCTTCTAATATAGGTAAATTATAATTTTTCCCCATATATTTGTCAACTTTATTATCTAAATATGTAGCTGGAAATGGTCTATTTCCTACCTTATATTTAAAAACTTTTAAATCATGTGTAATTACTAATCCAAAATCATATTTTCGATATCCAGCAACTACAAAATCACTACCAGTTGGCAATATATTTGTGGGATGATTGTGTATTCCTATTTTTGATGGCATTTGCCTTATCAATTCAATTTCTTCTTTATTTAATTCTACTCCTAAAATATTGTTACTATTCGTTTTAGAAAATAATTTTTTTCCTGCTTTCTTACTAATAATATAAAGATCTTCTCCATCAGTTCCATTTCTATGGGTTAGCATAGCTTTTGCATATTTTCTTAGAGAATTATTTGTTGCTGAATCATTAGTTAATTGGTTAAATTTCTTTCCAAATTCTTTCTTCATTTTAATCAAATCAACATTATTATTTCCAACTCTTTTACTATTAAATTTCCCACTTTCTGCAACCTTTTCTATATTTATGCCATTTGAGAATTCTTTTATATTATTCCATTGATTTGTTCTAGTCGCATACTTTTTCTTATTTTCTTCATCTAAAGAATAATTAGATAACCTATCAAACTTATCTACATTCCTCTGTATCAATTTGTTTCTGTTTTCCTGCTTTTCTGCAATCACAGCCTGCTTCATTTCTTTCTTTGTTATCTTTTCAGGTTTATCAGAAATTCCTTGAAAATATGTACTATGACCATCTTTGCAATTAGGATGATATAAACCTCCGGCTATTGCCTGTGACATTAATGGATAAGGACCATCACTAGCCTTCCCACCACTCCAAACATCATCTATTAGGATTTTTCCAGTCCATTTTGCACATTTAGGGCAAGGTAATCCACGTTTATGAACTACAACTGTTGATATGCCCCATTCCTGACGTTTTGCACCTTCTCCCTGTAAATATGCTCTAGTGTTTGCTGTTCTTAAAGCCATTGCAGCATATGAAGCTATATTAACTCTGGCACCATTTTTATACTGTATACAATTAATGCCTCTTCCTAAGTAATCTTTTGTAGCCATATCAACTGCTTTCTCATAAGTACCGGCACCTGTATTAAAATATACCTGTGCATTGAATATTGCTTTTCTATATTGGTCATTTGCCATTCTTAGCATTGCAGTTTCAGCACGTTGCATACTACCATTTACTTCATTAAGTAATGCATCAAGTTTTCTGTCATTAATACGAAAAAAAGCACCTTCAATGGTGCTCTCTGCTTTATGTGTTAATTTTGCTCCTTTTTTAATGGCTTCCAAGATTTCTTTTTCCTGATCTGTTGCTCCGGTTTTTCTATGCAACAATATGGATTTGTTAATCTTATCATTTATATCTCTAAACTGCTTATTGAATTTCTTGCTATTTTTCTGTTTATAGATATTTAAAGCCTTTAATTGTTCTGCTTGCCAGGAAGTCCAATTATAGCCTTCCTTTGTTTCTTCTGCTCTATGATGAGATAAGTTTTTCATCATAGAATTAAGTAGTTCATTTTCTATTGCTCTAAAAGCTTCCTCTACATCATAATCTTTTGGCATTTCTAATCAACTCCATTAGCATATACTCTAAATCCAGCCTTTTTAAACTGTCTTTTCAACTTCTTTACTTGTGTAACTGAACTACATTTGTCATTACGCATTTCAATCACTTTGTCTTTTTCCAAAGCATATATACCTCTTGGTACCTGCTCGCTTGCTAATCTAAGTAGGTTCATTGCCTTGTTCTTCGACATCTGATAAACTTTCTTCCCCACTATTACCTTCATTAATCATTTCTCCTTCCAACTTCAAAGCTGGTTCTTCCTCATCTGTGATTCCCTGCTCTGCTTTTAATCTTGCTACTTCTTCCTTTTTCCATTCTTCGTCCTTTGTATCTCCATACAATTCATCAACAGAAGCTTCAACACTCATAATTCCTTGTGTTTTTGCTTTTCCAACTGTTTCAACCTGACTTTCAAATGATGGATTAGCATATTCGCTGAAATCTATTGTACATTTAATCTCTGTTGGCATATTGTTCTGACTGATACTAACAACATCAAACACCTTTTGAATAAATAAAGGTATTTGGTCCTGCAATATATCAACTATATTTCCTCTTGTATAAAGAGTTGTTTTCTCTTTTTCTCGCTGTGCATCTGCATTATCCAACTTCTTTACATCAATTCCTAATGTGCTTGGACTGATAAGCCCCTGCAAACATAAATCCAAAGCTGTAATATATGTTGCAAGGTATGAATCGTGTGGAATGGCAGGCTGAGTAACTTCAATTTTATTTTGAGAGTTCTCTGACATATCATCACCCTTTATTATGTAAGAATTATCAAATGCGTTGGACTTAATTATTGCTCCAGTATCAGGATTTCTTGGAAGTAATGATTCAGGAACCCACTCCTTGCTTCTGCCTTTTCTTAATGCATCCATCCATTGACTCCATGCTTCATCAAGCGCATCAAAATCATCTGTCTTTTTATCAAATATTGACTGTCCTCTACCTTCCCATTTTGGACTTTTACCATACTTAATCGGATGTGCCATTATCAGGGATTTATCAAATCCCATGTCTACTAAATTACTTAAAATCGGGATAGTATTTAGTGGCACTTCGATATTGTCTGTTTCTCTGTAAAGTTTGTATCTGATGTAACCATATCCATAATGTTCCTTTAACACATACACTGTTTCGTTATGTGTATATTCTGTTATAAATACAACTTCCTGTATTCTTCCCCTGTTATACACATAATCAACCTTATCTGCTCCATAAAACTCAATAATAGGATACATGCTTACACTTTCATCTAAAGATAATTTAAAAGCACCATCACCAAGAATAAGCATTTTAGTTACTGCATCTTTCAATATTTCTTTGAAATTGTTATCCTTGGAAATATCATTCCATTCTCTTTTATCTGATTCCTTATTAAAAGAAATCTGGCTAAAATCATTGATAACTATGTCTGTAAGTCTATCAACAATTATTCCAGGTAAACCTGTATGAATTTTTCTTATTTCTCTGCCAACAGTTGACTTTGCAGCCCAAAACTTCACACCATCAGCACCACCGGGAATATTCTGATAAAACTGTGTTAATTCATAACTTTCACCACGATACCAAATGATATTCTTTACACAGTTTCCATCATGATCTAATAATTCTCTAATACTAAAGGTCTGTTTTGGAGCATCTTGTATTTTCAAAAAATGTCTTATTCCATCTCTCATTTTATCCATTAACCTCATTCTTTTTTAACTCCTATTTTCTTTCTGTATGGAATCCAGCTGTACTGAACAGAATTGACCATATGATCATTTCCATCTTCCGGTTCCTGGTCCTTTTCTTCTAACCAAGAATACTTCTCTAACTCTTTTATGTATTCCCTACAAGTCTCTACAATATAAAAACTTGGCTGAATGTCTTTATCATCTTTAAAGTTCATCCAACCAAGCTGTAATATAATTCTGTCTATAATTTTCACAGCTTTATATGCAGGATTAAATACATATAAGCACTGCGCATGTTCTCTCTTAAATTTGTTTAACTCTGTAATAGTTGCCGCATCTGCTGAATCAACAAATACGTGCTTTGCAATCCCCCATTCTTTTCTGTTTCTTTCTAAGAAATCATAATAGTTATTTGCAGTATCAGATGGAGCTACAGGAGTGCCTATTTCAGCATTGTTGTAAACTCTTTCATCTAAAAGAATGTATCTTCCTTTGTTGGTAATTCCTCCAAAACTCATTGAAATGGTATCAGGGCTTTTTGTTGAGTAAGCAGTATCTAATCCACTTGTATATATTTCAAACCATTCGGTCTGTTTCTTATCAGCCCTGTTTCTAACAAATACTTTTGCATCAGAAACTGTAATTAGATGATGTTTTCTATCAAATATACTAAATACAAGACCTGTTGCCTTTCCTCTAAGACCTAATATCTTGTTTTTGTACATCTTAGTTCCCACAGGAACTGCATCTATTTTGTCCTGAATATCCTGCTCTGTTAAACTGGCATTATCATAAAAAGTAAAATACCAATGAACCCAACCAACTTTTTCAGGCTCATTTAGTTCTGCCAGCAGTTCTTTCGGATAATCTTTGACATATTTCTTCAAAGGTCTACTGTGGTTGATAAACTCTTTATATACAAGCAAGTCCGGACTATCAGGATTTGACGTAGTCATCATATACTTGCATCTATGTGAGATTTCTCTTAAAAACTCCATATCAGCAGTATTAACTTCATCAATGTACACACAACCTTGCTGTGAACCTAATACCTTTTTCCAACGTGCTTTATTATCATAACCACAGACATATATTATCTTTTCACCATTTGGTGTCTGATACTTAATGTGTGATAGACCAATTCTGCCTTGACCTTTAGGATAATATTCAGCTAAACCATCAAACTGATCCAAAAGGCCTCTTTCATTATTGATTACATTCTTTTCAACTGTACCAAGGTCTGCTCCGGCAATAACATGATACTTAATATCACTCTTTGCCACCATAAGCATAAACTTAAATATACCTACTGTAGTCTTCCCTGCCGCAGTAGTTCCTTCAAGAAAATCTCTCTTGGTTTCTGTTAAAATAAACTCTTTAAACTTAGGTGATAACTGTAACAATATTAATCACCCTCTCTTACAGGCTTTATCTGTTCTAATATGCTTGCTATATTGTCTAATTTCTTGGCTTTCTTTTCTTCTGCTTCATTGTTTACATCTACTTTGTCTGTATATAAACCATATCTCTTGCCAAGAAGTTCGGCTGCTTTTAATCTCTCTTTCTCTGATGGTGGCTTTTCAATTGTTCTTGCTTCACTGCATCCATCTCCTATTCCCTCAACTACTAACTCACTTGAAGAACTTTCCCCTCTAAGCACTGACGTTAAATATTCAAGCACTTCCTGAGCATCTGCTGTTCTTTCATTATGTAATTTAGATAGTTGCTTATCTATGTACTCTTTAATCTCCGGCTTATTCATAAGTCTTGAAGCGGCTGCTGCAGCAACATTATCATTCTTAACACTTGGATAAGCTTTCTTATAAGCCAATGTTTTATTAAATTCAGTATCTGATAAAAGTTCATCACAAAATTTCTGTTCTTTAATTGTCACTACAACCACTCCTTTCTACTTACGCATTTATTTTTGAACACGAAAAAAGACACCATAAGGTGCCTTTTCCGAACTATACTAATTATCTTATGGGGGAATGAAAAAATTAAAACATCAACCATTCTTAACACAATACCATTATAGCATTATGTAATGTGAACTAATATGTCCTATTGTGAACTATGCTAATTTGTTAATTTTTCTAAACTCTTCCAAAGCTCTGCCATGTAACTTTAGAATCCATCTATAACTATAGTTCAATTCCATTGCTATCTCTTCCCACTTCTTGCTCTGGCAATACCGCTTGTACAGTATCTGCTCATAGTCAGTGTTGTTTAACTTCTGTATGCTAATAATTACCTCTGCTCTAGCTAAAGCAAATTCACGCATAAGATTGTTCCAATCATCTTCCTTTTCGTTTATCTTGCATATTGTCTCAGCCATCTTGTCCTGTGCTCCAGAAGACATTACTCTCTCTTGCTGCTGAACTGCACCGGTACTTACCACCATTTCTCTCAATGTGTCTATCTCTTCTTTAAGCATCTTCATTTTTGATTCAAGATTTCTTACCTGATTAAGATACTCCTTTGCTGTCATTTCCACTGTTTTTCTTTTCCTCCTCTTTGTACTCTTCCTGTCCTAATTTATACATGCAATATCCTAGAAATACTGCATTTATTAACAAAAGTATGTATGCTATTATCACTGCTCACTCTCCTTCCGGGCATAAAAAAACCAACCACCGAATATTGGTAGTTGGTCTGTTTTCTAACTATAGAACTATTCATTAATCTTCATTCTCAAAGAGATGCTTATATTTGATATCATTACCATATAATGCTGGAAAAACTTCCTTCCAGCATCCTTCCTCCCAAAATGCCTTTGCTATAAATTCGCAAAAATGATATTCAATGGCTGGATTTCTATGACTAGCCGCTATAAATCCTCCAAATATATCTTGAATTGATGTCTCGTATTCTGCACTTGAAACAGATATACCATTTTCAATTTTATTACGCATATCTTCCATCACATCTTGAATTTGTAAATATTCATCTCTAGTTATGTTGTATTCTAGAAAAATTCTACTAACTTCAGAATTATCTAATATTAATTTTTCTCTAAATTCTAATTGCTCTACTCTTTGGGATAATTCCCCATATTTTTTGTTTAATTCTTCAATATTCATATCTTATCCTCCTATCCTAAATATTTATTGACATAATTATATCATTCCAACTACCAATATTCAATTGTCAATGTTCTGTCGCTTTTATTCTTCTTCGCTCTTTCCAGCTTGTACGCTCTCGCACATTCTGCACTCGTCACAAGGTGCTTCAATTCCGAATATGCACGCCATCTAATCACCTGCCTTTATCATTCTCCCAAATCAGTTTGCCGTTCTTATCTTTCAAGCCTGTGCATTGACAAATTGTAGATGCATCAACTCTTGGAGCTTTACCTGCTCTTATACAAGTTCCTGTAGAATAATCAAGTTCAATAATTATTCTGTACAATCTGTCCATATCGTCATATACTAAAGCTCCTTTCACCCATTCTCCGTTATCAAGTCTTTTTGCCTTGAATAAATATCTATCTTCCATCTATTCCACCGCCTTTCACTATCTCGATTGCAGCATCTAAACCTGAATCGTAAAACATTTCTTGTAACGTGCCTCCAAATCCTTTGTTATTTTGTTGTTCATTTAATTTCTGTACAACCTTATCCACATCATAGGCTGTTGGCTGATTTTCAATGAACTCATCTATGCCCATAAATTCATAATCTTTTCTTAAATCACAATCACCTTTCAATGATTCATGTAATTCTCCCATTAATTTATCTGCATCTATTAATCGCATCCCTAATCACTCTCCTTCTTTGCTAATTTCTATGTTTAGAACGCAACATACAGAATAACAATTCGTTCATTGAACGTTTTCTTGATGACTGTCTGCTTAGTATTATTTTATATAATTTCCAACTCGTATCTGCTTCCAGAGGTGTTGGATTTTTAAATTCTTCATATATTTCTCGTGCATCTTTTAAGTTAATATGAGTAGGTATTGGCACCATAATCCCCACGTTATTGTTACTTTCTGGATAATTTTCTTTAAGATACTTCCAAAACTTATCCTCTCTTAAATCGTCCATTAATTCCTTGTACGTTTCCATTGTTGTGACTATATAGTTTTGTTCTCCATAAAATCTTAATCCATTACCGCTATATACATCATTCACACACGATTTAATTTCATAACAAATAAATCTTCCTTTCTCAATATCACTCACACAAGTAACACCTGCTGGAATAAATTGTATTAAGTCAACTCTTTTCGGATGAGCTGTTCCATAATCTAGCGTAACCTCTTTGGCATAATATTTTCTGTCCTGCAAACTCTCTTCTAATAAATCAGTTAGAAACATTGTTATCGCTTTCCTGTTCATCTTCCTGCTCCTCTCTGTATGGCTCTGGTAATGGTTGCCATGCAATAATATCAATATCTTTATTCACAGCATCAGCCTCATTTTTTCCATATTCGTTTAAAATATCAAGACAAATGCAGGAATACCAATACCATTTATTTTTGTATGAAATAGCTGTAGCTGTAAATGGAATATTTTTAATATTGCTATAATATGATGGTGGATTACTGTTTTTATATGTAATGTTTACAGGGACACCTTCTTCTGGCATCCTCTCACTACACGGAATCCAGCCATTGTTTTTATCAACTAACAACTGATGTGTGTCTTCTATGTTCTGTATTGGTTCAAGTTCGTCTTGCAAGTCTTGCAGTATTCCCATTATCACTACTTGATTTTTTAAAATCTGCTCTGTTTCTCTGCTCATAATCTAGTCCTCGCTTTCTTGTTGTACAATTAAATGTTCTTTCATTTTTGCTCCACAATTTGGGCAGTAATCTGTCAATGTGTCTTCTTCTCCGTCATGTTCCCATCCACAACAAGTACATTCAAACACGTTGTAAACAGGGCAACTATCTGCATAACCGTCATATTCAGTTCCTATCCACTGTCCTTTACGTCTTACAGGTCTCGATTTAACTTTTAATTTATTGACGTCTCTAACTATCTTGTCATATAAATCTAGAGTTATTTCATCAGTGTAGTTGTTATCAGCTAAAATCTGTAAAACATCTGCTTTCTTAATATATTCGTCCATTACTACTCCTCACTTTCTGCTAGTTTTGCGTATTTCCAAGACCTTACAGCATATTCATTATTTGCTGTCCAAGATGTAGCTCCATACTTCCACGCATAGACTTTCCCGTCTTCAAATTTAGCAAAATATCTTTTAGTCCATTCACTGCTTTCATAATCTCTAACCAGAATTGGTGTATCAACCTCAACCTTGCTCCAATCGACCTGTTCAACGTGTTCAGATTGTAGCCACTGCTCTACCTTTTTAGGACTACAAGCGTCTTGGTCCTTGAACACACAATCTAAACAGAAAAGCTCATCACACATTTTCGGCTTTCCCGTTATTGAATCGATACCTATGTGTCTAATTATTATTTCCTTTAATTCATCTTTGTAATATTCAATATTAAGCATAATATAATATCCTCCTATTTTTAAAATTATTAGCTGAATCTAGTGTAATATCTTATATGTATATGCATATTCTCCTTTATGCTTCGAAATTAAACTCATCAGATGAAATCTTGATGTTGATAATCTTCTGATAAATATCAACATACATTTCATCCTTGTCTCTGTTGTATGTAACTTCCGCATACTTGTTACCCATTGGCTGTCCCCAAATGGTACACTTGTCATTCCTCTCACTCCTTAACATTTCTTAACATTTTTTTAAATCCTCTATTGTCATCTGCTTTGCTGGAATATCTTCCCATTCAACTCCTATATAATCCAAAACTTTGCCCCATCCGTATTTTTCTCCTGTAGCTTTATCTTTGCAACATTTGTACATCCAAAACTCCCATTCTTTAGGATTTTGTTCTCTCAATCTGTCAAATCTGTGTGGTCTTTTTTCAAGATGTATTCCAAATCCACACATTGAGCATCCGGTTCTTTGAGCTTTTGTTGTTCTTAGTGTTCCATCCGGTTCTTTTTCAATCACACCATATATTTCTGGAATGATTGTTTTAAGTGGTTCATATGGAATTATCTTTCCTTCCTTATTTCTGCTATAAGGTTGTTGCATATATAATTGTTCAAAAATGTCTATATGCTCTAAATACCATTGATTCATTTCTAAGGCTAACTTCAATATGTCTTGCCTTAAAAAGATTGCAAATGGTGCTGATCTGATGGTTGTCTTGCCATAGTAATTACATCCATGTTCCACAAGAGCTTCTTCTCTCTGACCACCTTCTGATGCCATCATTCCAAGATATGCATGTGAATTATGCTCTTTTGCCCAATCATCACAAGGCTTTTCCTTCAGTAATAGCAGCAATTGTTTGATACTTTAAAATCAGGTTTGTTATAATTAACACCTTCATTCTCATTTTCGTAACCACCAAATAAATTCAACCATTTTTGTGGCAATTTCATTCTGCTATTCTTTGCAAAATGTCCTAACTCTCCACATTCTCCTGTTATAATTGCATGTCTTACAGTCTTATTCTTATCTGTAGGATTTTGAAGTAACTGTATTTTTCCTGCAATACGCTTACTTATTACTGGAAAACCAATATTGTTTAATACATCAACCTTTGTCTTGTATGATTTAACAATTTCTATACCTAATGCTTTGTGTACTTTTTGAATACTTTTATCTTCAACTCCCGATACAGATATTCCCGGTACATTTATTCCTATGCTTTTAAGCCATATGTATAGCGTAATACTATCTAAACCACCAACAGATACATGAGCATTAAGTCCACGTTCATGCATTTCATCATAAAACTCCCATGCTATACCTTTTTGTCTTGATAACTTGTCCTCATATGCAAGATTCTGCTTCTCCGTAAATTCTCTTTTTTTGTCTTGCTTTGCTTTCTTCCATGCATTCTTTACAAAATCAGGAGCATCTTTTGTTACATATTCATTGTTTTCTATTAAAAATTCAAATTGTCCTTCCATTTCTTCATCAGGAGTAAGAATTCTTTTCTGTGCGCACAACTCTTTCTCCTTTCGATTTTTTTATTTAATTACCGTTCTCAAGCCTCTTCTTTCAGTCTCCATGTCAATTCTCTTCTTTCAGTCTCCATGTCAATTCCACATTCTTCTGCAATTATTTTTACCTGCTCTTCCCAATTGCTGTAATCCTCTGCAATACATTCAGCTTTTAGGTCAAATCTTTTAAACATCTGCTTAATTCTTTTGTTACCAAAACCAAATTCATCATGCATTGTTACGGCCATTAGAATTTTTATGTATAGAATTGTATTGTACTTAACATTATCACTGAATTTATCTAAATCTGCCTTAGATACCCTTAAAGGTAGGTCTATCGCATTTCGCATCTTCAAATCTTCTTCCAATGCATCTATTCCCTTTTCCTTGGCAAGCCTTAAAGCATAAGCCATTCCTTCACGTCTCGCCTGCTCCTCTTTTGATATTTTTGCCATTTTTCTTTCCTCCAACTTTTAATTCGTTTGCATATGGTTTAGACCTGAATGCTTTCACAGCATAACTTCTCGGTCTTCCAAAATTAACGAATAAATCTTCTTCATGCGTTAATATGTGTCCAAATGCTTTTTCCGTATTTCTCACTAACGCTGTTCCTCCTGCTGGCTAGTTGCCTAACTGTTTTCTTTTTAGTTCCAGCTCTGCTCTTTCTCTTGCGATTGCTCTCAACTGTTCTTTGTCTTCGTATGATAAAAATTCTGCCATTTGAATCATAAACTCCTGTCGGTCCAGTTCTGCAATTCTATTATTTATCTCTACAACCACGTTAGAATTAAATCTGTTCATTAGTTTTTCCTTTCTTCATATCGTCAAACATCTTCCGGTTATTTAACAGTGCCTGCTTTTCCAATGCATCATGATCATATTCACGTTTCTCAAATGCAGCAAAGGTGTTTTTCTTTGTGTTACGTTTAATCGGATAAAATGTGTTCCAATCTCCTGCTATTGCATTACTAACAACTTCTATCTTCTCTTTTGTGTTTGCTGCCACCTGATTTAAGCGGTCAATTAAAATCTTTAACTGATAGCCAACCACCGGTTTTCCTTTCTTCTCACGCATTATCAGATATTGCTCGAATAATTCATTTAATTTTTTATCAGAAAAATAACCACTGCTTTTATTTTCTTTATTTTCCTTTACTTTACTTTCCTTTACTTTATGTGTTTTTTCTACAGACAAATTAGGATTAATCTCGGATTTATGCTTATTAATCTCGGATTTATCTTCAAAAAGGGTAACTTTAATATAGGATGCTGTTTCTTCCTTACTCAAAAGCCAATAATTATCAACTACAATTGCTTTTTTGCTGGCTCTTGTCTTAACAGCTTCCTGATACCTTTTTTGTATTCCGGCAGAGGTAAGAACCTTGTCCGACTGAAAAAGTGTGCTATCAAACAGTGACCGTTCCAATAAGAAGTTTAATACCTGCTTCACCTTGTTGCTTTCCATGTTTAAATCATCTGAAATAATGTATTCAAAATCTTCATCAACAATTAGAAAGTAACCATTCTCCTTGTAAATCTCGCAAAGCAGATATTGGTATATAACTATTCCATCTGCTCCATATCTGCTTTTCAAGATTTTCACCTTTTTATCTGAGAAAAAACCAACATCAAAGGGAAAGTATTCCAAACCTTTTTTTATTGGTCTTGCCATTCTCTTAGTCTCCTTGCGTAGTCTCTATGCCTACCAACACACCAGCTTCTTCATTCTGCTCTGTGTACCTTTTATGTACTTCCAGTTCACAAATCTGTGTATCGTCTCCATAAGCTACTTTATTTAATGCGTCACATATAACCTTTGCTATATTATCCGCATCCGGTTTCTTACATGGAAGTTCTTCTCTTGCTTCCATTAACAAACGTCTTTTCTTGCTTGTACTTTTGGGTATTTCGAAAACTGCCTCAATGTACATGTGAATAGGCTCTTTATTAAAATACCCTTCAAACCTGTTCTCTTTTGCCTGCTGAACATAACTTGTTTTTATCAGGTTTTCATAGAGAACAGTTCCCTCGGGAGTAATGCTCTGCATTCTCCCAAGTTTTGGATTATAAAATGTTCTCGCCCTTGCTTTTCCCTTTGGTGGGCCCGGAACCTTAAACTGCATTTCCATTCTGTATCTCCTTTACCCTTCTTCGTGTTGCCAGCAAGGACCAGCCAATTCTTTTTAGTCTGCTGTCTTCCTGCTTAAAATACTTCACTACCAAATCATCTTCTTCTCCCTGAATTGGTTGGAAGTATCCTTTTCCGTTTGAAAGATTCAATATAACCGTATTTCTTCTTGCCAACGATATTGCTTCTCTTACGTCTCTATCACTTAATCCGGTTACTCTTTCCAACTGTTGCCTTGATATGGCATTTTCTTTACCAAAAGGAATGTAGTCAACTATCTTTATACTTTCTTTCAATTAACCAACCTCCTTTCCTGCCTGCTGTAAATTCAGCAGGCTTATTTCGTGATTAAAATATTTTTCCTATTTCTGACTGTTGCCTATTACTAAAAATTAAAAAATGCTGACTGTACATCCTTTTCTTCTATGTTATTTGTTGTTGTGTTATCAGTTGGTGTTTCAACTGTTACGTTACTGCTCTGTGTCTGTTCCTGCACAATTTCCTGGTTTTCTTCTGAAACACTGACTTCTTCATATTCCTGCTGTTCAACCGGCTCGTTATCCACGTATGTTCTTGTTCCATCTTCATTAATGACTGCCATGTCACTGTCAATAGCTCTTTGCATGTCAATGCTCATAATTCCCCACTTGCTGATAATCTGTCTAAGCATTGTCTTATATGCCATTCCATCAAAGTCCTTACTCCAGAAAGTCCACTTTGTTCCTTTCTTTATGTCTGCTGCATAACCTTGTGAATACTTAATTGCATGAGCTTTCATCTTTTCCTTTGACCAGTATATGGCTTTCTTAAATCCGTTTGTATATTCAAACATTGCATAATAGCCAATTGTTTCTGCCTTTTCTCTCTCATTTTCATCTGCAATGAGATTTACTTCTATGTCTTCATTAAGTGGGTCGAATCTGATTAATTCGCCTTTCTTAATGGCTAACACATTTAATTTCTTATACTGTCCTGATCTGATGGCTAACTGAATATAACCTTTGTAGCCTAACTGAAACTGTGCCACCTTAATGCCTGCCTTGTTATCCTTAAACGGAACCATGTAATACTGACCTAACTGTGGACTTGGTGAAAGATTTAAACTCTCACCTAAAAGTGCAGCACTTACTATTGAAGAGTTCTCACACTCCTGCAATGTTGGGTTATTACCAACCGCACTTACTATTGAACTGATGAAACGTTGACCGTTCTTTCCACCTATTACACCATTAATCTGATTCTTTACTGCATCATTCTTAAGATATGCTGTAAAACTTGTTTCCTTACTTCTCTTTGCTAAACTGTTTGATACTGCCATTTTCATTTCCTCCTAATGTATTGGACCATATTCTATATTGTTGCTTGTTAAAAATTCCTTAAGCTCTCTAAGCTGTTTCTGTGTGCCATAAACTTTAAAAGAAACTGCAAATTTTCTCTCCTCTGTAACTGTTGCTTCAACTATCTTTGTAGCTTCAACCTCCTGCTGTGTTTCTTCCGGTTGCTGTTCCACTACTACCTGCTTACCTGCCTGAACAACTTTCTGTGCTTCTGCTTCTTCTCTGGCTTTTCGCTCTTCCATTTCAGCCTTACGCTTTGCTTCATATTCAGCTTTCTTTCTTGCGTTTTCTTCAAACTGCTGCTTAACTGATATAGCTTCAGTCATATCCAGATTCTTAAGGTATGCCTGCTTCATTTCAAACTGGTATTCTCTGGTATCAGCATTAATTACTTCAAGATCATGTCTCACTCTGTCTCTCAAATCTTCAATTTCGTTTACAATAGATTTAAAAGTTGTTGAGCTGTTTAAAAAGCTTTCCTTGAATACTCTGTCAAACGTTAAAATCTCTGCAATGCCTTCTGCTCCTTCAACAGACATTGCCTTATCATAGATTTCTTTTACCTTTTCACGTTTTTCTTCTCTCAACTTTTCGGTGTAGGCTTTTACCTGAGAAGCAATATTGTCATTTGCTTCACCAATGATCGATACTAATTCCTTAACCTGACTTTCAAACTGTGTATAAGGTTCAAGCATCATCTTCTTAACGTCTTTTCGCTTATCTTCTAAAACCTTAATGAACTTGTTTAATTTTGCTCTGTCCGCTTTTGCTTCCTTGATGTTTTCATCTGTATACACCAAAGAACCATACATTTCTGCCTTTTCTGTTATTTCTTTCTTTAATTCTTCAAAGTTCCAGTCAATCTGTTTAACTGTATTTTCTTTAGTTGGGTTGTAAATTTCTAATTCCATTTGTTTCCTCCATTAAATCTCCGGAAGAATCAGAGCCGGTTGTTTTCTCTGCTTAACTGATTTGATAAACTCATATTCTTCCTTTTTTAGTATTTCTATATCTTCTGTCACATCTTCTCTTTCAATGTGATAATCCTTTGTGATAAGTCTTATTCTTTGGTTCCAAACACTTTTAATCTGCGCTCTTAACTCCACAAACTCATATTCTGTTACCATCAGGTAATGCAGCACCTGTATGTAATAGTTATCAGGAATGTGTTCACCATCCCATTTTTCCTTGTGCATTGAACCGAACAACTCGCTGGTCTTACATTCAAATATACCTTTTCGTCCAGTTTCAATTTCTGTTAATTCTCCATCAAGTGATGCATGAGCAAACGGATATTTATCATTGAGAAGCATGTTGTCACCAAAGTATTCAACTTTATATTCCGGGTGGTCTAATGCAAATATTGCTCTTATATGTTCTTCTGCCTTTGTTCCGTAAATAACATAGGGCTTGTCTGAAATATCAATAGGTTCTTTAATTCCTACCATTTCTTTCCAAAGCTCTTCATTTGTTTTGTACGGATTAAGACCTAACACTGCTGCTGCATCAGAACCGCCTATTTTCCCTTTTCTTGCTTCCAGCCATAATTCCTTGGTCGGAAAACTCTTTCTGGTAACTATTGCCTATTCCTCCATCAAAATCTCGTCCACTGCTCCACACAGTAGGCTTGTTGCTAACACCATTCCTGCTGAATACAACAGCTTCATTGGAATACTGTCAACGCAAATCCAATTGTTGTACCACATTACAATTACAACAACGATACCAATCATCAGATTCTTGTATCTGTTTGCAACTCTGTACTTTTCCTGTAAAACGTGGTAATCTTTAGGTGTATTATTTTTGTGAGAGCTTGAATGTAGTGGTGTATATTCAGGCTCTTCTTTTTTGGTTTCTTTTACTTCTCTTACTTTAAGTCTTGTGTCTTGTTCCATTAGTTCCTCCTTATCTTCCAAACATTTTTAATATTTCTTCATCTGTAAAATGTAGCATGTCGTCTAATCTCCACAAGTCACTCAATTTAAACGTATCTGCTTTGCTCTGTTTCTTGTAGAACGTATTCGCATGCATTATTTTTCGCTTTTCAATGTCCTTTGGGACTTTGTTGTTTCTTATTAATGCAGTTTTAAGTATTATTCTTGTTTCGTTAATTCTGTCTGCTATTGAATTTCTTACAGGCATATCTCTCACCTCCTGCTACCTTTTCTTAAATTGACAATGAATAATCATTATTAACAGCTATGGATTTAATTGTCTGTAGCTGTTTCTCTGTTAACTCCGTTTCCAAAAGTGCTGTTAGTTCATCAACTGTTGGGTTTTTATTAACTAAATAAATCATCAATGACGCTAATTTTGTGCTGTCTGTTACAGCTCTAACTTATTCTATTCTTTTCACTTACTACCTCCTACAACTTCCATAATGCCTGAACTATCAGAGCATTAACTGTTAATCCTTTCTTCTTCGCCAGCTCTTTTAACTTCTGGTGCAATTCCTTTGGAATCCTTATTGTTGTCTGTATCATTTCTCTACTCCTTTCGTTTTGATAGCATTATGATACGACTTAATCCGAGGTTTCCCTTGTGCTGTAAAGCACGAGGTTTGTCAACCTTTTTCGACTATTTCATTAAACAATCTGTCTAACTATGTCACTAATCATTGCTGTTCCCGAATCCAAATGAACATTGACTATTTTCTTTCTGCCGTAACAGAATGTAGCTATAACTGTTTCACTGTTTTCGTTGTATGTTAAATTTTCCAAGTCCTGTAAATTTCTTGTTTCCTGTAATGCAGGTAAAAGCAAGTCACATATTTTCTGTTTATCTTCCATATTGTTGCTCCTTTTTATTAATTATTTTCTATTTTTTGTAGAGTATGATGGTAAAAAAATATAGTCTTGTGGCATATTATATATTTTTGACATCATTTCCATTTCTGGTATTCCTGGAATATTCTTTCCCTTCTCCCAATTAATTATTGTTTGTTTACTAATTCCCATTTTTTTTGCAACATCTTCTTGTGTAAATCCTGCATTAACTCTAGCTGCTGCTAAAGTAATTTGTATTTTAGACACCTTTTATCACTCCTTCCTTTACAAATAATTATCTTCCTGCTATAATTTCTTATATCACTTGGGCGACTTAGCAGGAATGTTAAGAAGTGTCGCCCTTGTGTGTGCTTGTTATTTATCGTCCTACTTAGTTATTTAAGTAGGGCTTTTACTTTTTCTTTTGCTTTCTCCAAATCTTCGCTCTCTTCTAAGATTGCTAAGATCTTTCTTGTTTGATTTTCTTCTGTAGTTTCTTTTAGTAATTCTGCTAAGCTCATTTCTTCATTCTCCATAAGTAACTCCTTTCCTGCTATCTCCTTGCTACTCTTATATATTACTCTACTTTTTGTAGAGTGTCAATACTTTTTGTAAACTTTTTCTACTTTTTGTATTGCTTTTTTTCTTATTCTGTTTTATCCTTATTACATAAGGAGGTATTTCCTATGAGTGAAGATATTTATAAAGAAATTTTCTCAAAAAATTTAAAACATTATATGTCCATAAATGGAAAAACTCAAACTGATCTGATTAACGATTTAGGATTAAATAAATCAGCTATTTCTACTTGGTGTAATGGCACACGTTTACCTAGAATGGATAAAGTTGATGTTTTAGCTAAATATTTTGGCATTAATCGTTCTGACTTAATAGAAGATAAATCTTCAATCCCTAAAGTCAATACTCTTGCAGCACACTTTGAGGGTGAGGAGTTTACAGAAGAAGAAATGGATGAAATTAAAAACTTTGTGGAGTTCGTAAAGAATAAAAGAAAATAGAACAATGAAAATATAATATACTTACCAGGGGAACCGAAGGGGCGACATACCAACTGCCGGACTTTACAAAAGAAAGGGGTTGGTGCCAATGGTTACATACAGCGACTTATTTGCTTTCGTGACAATGTTGTGCAGTGTGATAGCTCTTGTTATTACTTATTTCTCACACAAAAAATAGTGCCCCTGCTCTGGTAAAGTAAGGCACTATTTCTTTAAAACTTATTTACCGGCGGCTAGGTTTCGTCTAGCTTTCGGTTCTCTTGTTAAGTATATTATATCAAATTTTTAAAATTATTCAATACGTCCCATTTATGGGACACTCCATGCGATATACTTTAGTGGGGAGGTGATTTAACTTGAATCAATTAGAACAGTTAGAATCAGAAGCCTGCAAGGATGGTATAAAAGTTGTAGATTATTCTTTTGACAGCCCAAATATCAAAGGGTTGTATTGTGACGGAACTGTTGGAATCAGTGATAATTTAAAAACGAATGCTGAAAAGTTATGCGTTCTTGCAGAAGAGCTTGGGCACCATCATACTTCTGCCGGCAACATACTTGATATGAGTTCTGCTTCCAATCGTAATCAGGAACAGAAGGCAAGAATTTGGAGTTACAATAAATTGATAGATTTACAAGGTTTTATTAATGCTTTTGAACACCATTGTGCTAACTTGTATGAGACAGCAACTTTTCTTGGTGTTACAGAGCAGTTTCTTGCAGACACAATAAATGCTTATATGCATAAATATGGATGTTACATAAAGTACAAGAATTATGTTATTGAATTCGGATTTAATTCAGTAAATGTAATAAAGCAATATAATTAATTTTAAGGAGGGAAAAAGTATGGCAATGATTAAGTGTGTAGAATGTGGAAAGGAATTTTCAGACAAAGCCTCTGCTTGTCCTGAATGTGGTTGTCCTACAGAATATTCAGTAGATTCAAATAATGCTACTTCTGATTCTGATGGATTTGTAGAGCAGGATCCTATTATGGAAGATGAAACAGAAGAATCTACAGCTAATATCAGCGACACAGTAAAGGATTTTGCCGGCAAAGCTTTAGCATCTTGGAATGACAGAAACCATGCCACATCAAAAGTTAATGTAATTAAGGTGGACGAACAACATAAAACTTTTCAAATTAAAGGATATGTTCCAAAACATAAGGGTACAGGTGTCGGAAAAGCTTTAAAAGGTGCTTTATCAATACAATCTCTTGGTCTATCAAACCTAATAGGAAATAGCATTAGTTCATCAGGAAACAAAAATTGGTATAGCTTTGATGACTTGGTAAGCTATGAGCTTTTAGCTGATGATTCTGTTGTCGTAAGTGGTGGTGTAGGACAAGCATTAATAGGTGGTTTAGCCTTTGGTGCTGCCGGTGCAGTTGCCGGTGGCATTACCGGAAAAAGAAAACAGAAGAAAAAAATTGAATCTCTTATTATTAGAGTAACCTTAAATGATTTCAAGACACCTTGCATTTGCATTCCTATTGTAACTAAAGCTGTAAAAGTCGGAACAAAAGATTATTTTCAGGCTACAACTGAAGCTCAACAGGTATTATCAATGCTTGATGTAATTGCACATAATAAATAATTATTACAAATAAAAAAAGAGCCAGCCACTCACGACCAGCTCCAAGTGATATAAATACCACCCTAGACAAGTTGTATTTTATCACTTTTAGGAGCATCTGGTCAATCCGAACTACTGTTCATAGGCTGGGTGTTATTTTTATACCCTTTTAAGTGGGAAAGGAGATACAATATGGCTAAAGCAAAGAAAACATCATCAGGAAAATGGAGAACATTGGTATTTGACTATGTTGATGAAAAAGGCAAAAGACATTATAAGTCTTTCACTGCAAACACGAAAAAGGAAAGTGAGTATCTTGCCACTGAATATCAAATGAACAAAAATGACTGCAAAGAAGATAAAGGTAACTGCACTGTTGGTCAAATTATATCAGAATACATTGATTCTAAACGAACAACGCTGTCTCCAACAACCATCAGCGGATATGAATGTTCCTACAGAAATCATTATAAGGCAATCTTAGATTCACCAATAAATGTTCTTACCTCAAATATCCTTCAACGTTGGATTGGTGACTTGAATCAAAGACTTTCACCTAAAACAGTATTGAATGCATATGGTTTGTTTCATTCTGCAATTGACTATGCAGATATACCATTCAATTTTAAAGTGAAATTGCCACAGAAGAAAAAAGATGTAGACATATATATTCCTACAGATAGTGACGTAAAGAAACTCATACAATATTTTAAAGACCAAGATAATAAAGATATGCTCGTTGCTGTTTATCTTGCAGCTTATGGCACATTGAGACGTTCAGAAGTTTGTGGTGCTACTGCTGATGATGTTCATGGAAATAAACTTACGGTTAATAAAGCATTAGTTGATGCTCACGATAAAGGACTTATCCTGAAAGCAACAAAAAATACATCCAGCACACGAGTTATAGAGTTACCCCAATTTGTCATTGATGAATTACCAAAAAGTGGAAAATTGGTGCATATTGTTCCACGAACATTGACAAGAAATTTTGCTTCTGCTGTGAAGCATTTGAAACTACCTCATTTTAGATTTCACGATTTACGACATTACTCTGCATCAATAATGCATGCTATTGGAGTTCCTGACGTTTACATAATGGAACGTGGTGGATGGAGTTCTGACAAGACACTGAAAGCTATTTACAGAAATTCCCTAACAGACTATCAGAGAAAATATACAGATATGACAAATGATTATTTTTCAAAACTATAAACCATAGCCTTAGATTAACTTCTAGGGCTATTTTGCGTTGCATTTTGCGTTGCATTTTATCCAAAACATACCTTTTTAGTCACTTCAATCACAATTATGTAAAACGCTACACTGCCGATAAATAAAGGGATTGCGATAAATAAAGGAGTTTTGCTGATTTTGTATAATAGGGTTCGATCCCCGTCTCGCGCTTCTTTTTTTGCAATAAAAAGGGTACCTTAACAGGTGCCCTTTTTTATTGCAAAATCGAGCCTGAGTTCAGGCTCGAAGGTTCGATTTTTCTGCTGCCGCCTCGGTCGTTGCTTCTGACTCCGTCCAGAGGTGTCCACAGGACACCCGCAACACGTCTCGTACTTTTTTTGACATTTTTAGGACTTTTTTGTGTTTGTACATATATATGGAAAATCTTAAAATTAAAACACCTTCCAAAAAAATTAACACCATATATAAAAATAGGCTACTAACAAATAACTCTTTAGAAGTGTATAATTATAATGTATGTTTAAACAAATGAAAGAGAGGTTTATGAAATGAAAAGATTAAAGAAATTTGGTGCGATTATTTGTGCCATTGCAATGTTAGTATCTTCGATTACATACTATCCAACAAGCAATGTAAGTGCAGCAGCAACATCATTACCTAAGGAAGTAATAGGACTTGTTGCTGTTAGCAAAAGTGGTTCGGATACAATTGATAATGCAATTATGTTTGCATGGGCAGGAGCCGATGACCCAGCAAATGTAGCTGGATATGATCCAACAGTTACAGCAACAGTCATTTATATTTACAAGGATGGAGAGTTAGTTACAAAGATTGGCAATGCTACAAAAGGCGGTGTAGTAGGTGGACTTCCAGCAGGTTCATATACAGCGCAGGCTGCAAATGTAAACAGCATGGGTGAGGGAACATTATCAGAGAAAGTTAGCTTTACAGTAACAGGAGCAACTCTTAATTACACATATCCTGTTGATTGCATAGGTCCAAAAACACCGGCAGGATTAAGTTATATTACAGGAAATCCGGAAGTTCCTGCTGACAATCCGGCGCAGGCAGACAATAAATTAGGTGTTGCATGGGCACCATCATCAGAAGCAAGTATTCCATCAGCAGATTCATCAGTTGTAGGTTACAATTTATATTTATTTGATGCAAAGACAGGTACACCTTACAGACGTGTATATGTAGATGGAATTACCAATTCAAATGTTATATTGGAAAGTGTATCATCAGGTGAATATCTGGCATATTTATCAGCGGTGGATGCAGAAGGCAGAGAGTCAGCTTTGGCGGCACCATCATTTGGTCAGTCATCAAAGGTTACTGTTAAAGGTGAGGTTATAGATAATGCACAGTCATTTGACAAACCAAATCAGCCAACATTACCACTTGGACTTTCAATTTTAACAGAAGGTATAGACTATGGATTTACTATTGCATGGTCTGATGTGGCAGATTTAACAGGTCAAAGATTGAATCTTTTTGTAGATGGTGTTTGTATTAAGGTAGGAATCAATGGGAAAGTGGCAAGTTACTATGAAAACAGACTTGCGACAGGTACATATGAAGTAGAAGTAAGATCACAGTATACAAGTAACAATGTAGAATCATTTGGATTAAAGAAAACTGTGTCAATTAAAGCAGACCCTGGACTCTCAGGAAAAACACCTGCAGAACTTGCAGATCCTGCATATTCAGAATACGAGGAACCAACTACAAATCCAACAACTACTGCAGAACCAACTTCAGAAATTGAAACAACACCAGTAGTTGAGCCAACAACTACTGCAGAACCAACAACTACTGAAGAACTAACAACTACTGCAGAACCAACAACTACTTCAGAAACTACAAAGCCACAGGAGTCAAAGACAAATGCACAAACAACAACTAAAAAACAACCAAGTCAGACTACAAAAAAATCATCTGTAAAGGTTGGAAAGGCAGTTGTTAAAAAAGCAATTAAAAAGAAAAATGCTAAGAAAATTAGTCTTAAATTGAAGAGAGTTAAAGGCGCAACCAAGTACAAAGTACAGATTGCAAAAGATAAGAAGTTTAAAAAGACAATATTGACAAAAACAACTAAGAAATTGACATATAGTGTATCAAATAGCAAGTTTAAAAAGGCTAAAAAATTGTATGCAAGAGCAAAAGCCATTGTTGTCAAAGGAAAGAAAACTTATCAGGGCAAATGGTCAAAGCCAAAGCAGGTTAAGATAAAAAAATAAAATTATAAACAGTTAAAAAGAAGGGAAAGCCAAAATCCGGTTTTCTCTTCTTTTTTAATGCTTTGAAATAGACAAACAGCCATATGACAAAACGTTACCTCAAGGATTGAGCTTATTCAAAAATTATAGACTATCAATTAACCTCTAAAGCCTTTGGCAGTATAGCATTGATATTACGAGAAATTTTTGATTTGGCTTCTGATGAAGAATTTAACATTATTGACAGAAATATATTTAGAGAAATCAGCTTTAAAAAAGCACCTTATACTATTCATAGAAAAAAGAAAAGTCAGGAAGAAGTTTACACCTACAAAGAGAAATCAACTTTAATAAGTGAAGCTTGGAACAATACAGAATTCTTCCTTTGATTCAATAGCTATACAATTCTGTTCGTCGTATATTGTTACTGGCTCATATTCTTTTCCATCTATACTATACTTTTTGTAGTCCAATTTAGGCATTTCATCTAATTTTAACACTCTATAATTTCTAACCTGAAAATCATAAACTACTTTACTCATCTGCTTTTTTCACACTCTCCTCCAACGCTTCTGGCGAGAGTCCATGTGAATCCCAAAAAACATCTTTTTTTAAAGTATCTACTTCCATATTATACCTTTCTTTTTAGCATTTAATAATATTATGTTTATACATCAATAATAATCTTTTCTAATTCGTCATCTGTCATATGTGCTATTTTACCTGCAAGCTCTACAATTTCCATAAAATCCTGTGATGAATCATAATTAACCTTTTTCCCTGGATACCAAAGTGGTTTATAATTAATTTTAGCCTTTATTCCCCTACTATATATATTTACAAGATATGCACGCTCTAATTCGAATTCTTCCGGTGTCATATCATTTCGCCAAAAAGGTTCTTCCATCATTCCATATGAAGCCCAATCACTTTGTTTTTTCATCATATACATTCACTCTCCATCTATTTTTGTTTCCACAACGGCTTATATGTTCCATTGCGAACTTCTTTACAATGATTTAAATAGTATTGTTTTTCTTCCAGATAATCTCTAACAGTCATCCCCGCATGAACAAAAGGATACTGATTTAAAAGAATTGGATCAAAAAACTCAGAAGCTATTTGATCACATTGTTCTTTTGTATACTGTACTCCATCATATTCAAACATTTCACTCATATTCTTTCATTCCTCCTTTTGTCATGCCCTTTATCAGCTACTTCTAATGCTGAAAAGTAATTCCCATACCTGGTAAATGTAGCACTACTTTGTAAATTTTGCACACTGCCAGAGGCTAGATTACATCTAGCTTTCGTTTTCTCTTCAACTATATTGTAATAAATTGTTCAAATTGTTCAACCACGTTTAAATGTAAAACTTATCGCAAATCATTTATCCTATTCATCAAAATTTTTTTATTTATGTTATTATGTACATAAAGAATACACATGAATTAATTATTGTTTCAACTGTAAGGAGAATATATATGGTTTACAAAGTATTGTTAGCAGATGACGAGCAAGGTTTACGGGACATTACAAAAAAATATTTAGAACGAAACGGATTTGATGTAATCACTGCCAAAAATGGTGCCGAGGCAATAGCCGCAGTTGATAAAAATGTATTTGATATTATTGTATTAGACATTATGATGCCTGAAATTGATGGCAGGCAGATTTGTCAATACATTAGAACAAAATATGATGTGCCTGTTATCTTTCTTACCGCACTAGGTAAAGAACAGGATGTTATTCAAGGCTATGAAATTGGAGCAGATGAATATGTTACCAAGCCATTTTCCATGCCAATACTTATGGCGAAAATTAATTCATTGGTAAAAAGATACCATGGTCTTACAATCAAAAAAGGTTTAATAACAATTGGCAATATTCAAATCGAGCCTGCCAGACGTATTGTGACAGTAAATAAAAAAGTCATTTCCATTGCTCCAAAAGAATATGAGCTTCTAATGTACTTTATTGACAATAAAAATCAGGTACTTAGTCGAACCCAGATTCTTGATGCTGTATGGGGTTATGATTATGAAGGTTATGACAGAGCCGTTGACACTCATGTAAAAAAACTTAGAGCAATACTTGGAGAGGAAAACCATTATATTCATACAATTATAAAAGGTGGATATATTTGGAGGCAATAATAATGAAAAATCACTACAAACGTTTAAAAGTAAAATTAACAGTTATGATATTTGTTGCAGCAATATTAGGCAGTCTTAGTTTGACACTATATAAGGCAATAGAAATTCAAGATGATTATCTTACCGATATGTATAATGAATATTGCACCAGAGCAGACAAAGCCTATAGAGCTACTCTTGCACTAGACCAAAAGAAAGATGATAGAACAGCAAGTTCTTATTTTTACAGAGAATTATCTAATGCAGGACTTAATTATCATATTGGCTTTTATGCAGTCCTTACGAATTTAAATGGGAACGTTTTAGCTAACACACAGAATATGCTTATTGTTGATAACGAAACTAACGATACTCAAAAATATATTCTTTTAGGTGGACAAGTTGATGAACATTCTATCAAATACGATTTATTACACTACATCAACTCTACCGAAAAAGTTCACATCAAAGGATATGAAGATGAATCTTTTATTTATCCGGAAAAAATCACATTTGAATGTTTGAGTCATGAAAAAAAACATACTCTAACTTTATCAAATAACAATGTGCCATCTGATGCAAAAAAGATTGATTATAAAATAAATGGGTACTATCTCCTAGCCAATGACAGATTTTCTAATAAAAATGTAGTTAATAACGAAGCCAAAACTCTTGTTTACGACGTTATAAAAAATCCTGCCAGTGATGATAATGTAGAATATGAAAACAAAAACATCTTTAAAACAACAATAATTTTAAAAGACAATCACAACAATGGCATGGGGTACTACAATGTGTACAGTGCTACGGTTATCCACCCGTTTGAAATGGCTGTAAAAGAATTAATGTTAGGAATTGTTCTGATTGTTTTCGCAGCTATTGTACTAATTATTATAATCAACATACTAATTAACAAGACTATTAAACAACAGGAAAAATATGACCAAATGCGTAATAATTTTACCAGCGGTGTTGCACACGAATTTAAGACACCACTTGCATTAATTAAATCATACACAGAAAACTGGGACTATATAGAAGATGAAGACAAACCACTATACAGCACAAAAATCAATAATGAAGTAGATAAACTAAGTGATTTGGTAACCGATTTTCTTGAATTATCAAGACTGGAAGCCAACAAACGCCCACTTAATTTTGAGACTATTGATTTAGTCAGTCTTACTAATGCTGTTATCAATTCGTTACGTCCAATTATAGCTGAGTCAAATTTAGATATTAATTTTAAACATAATGAATCAGAAATATTAATTGATGCTGATCTTGAAATGATAAAAACAGTGATTCAAAACTTTGTTACAAATGCTATTAAACACGCAACAAGTCAAATCATTATTAACGTTGAAAAATCAAACAAAGGTGTTAGCCTTTCCGTCTCTAATGATGGTAAAATGATTGACAAAACTCAAATCAAAAAAATATGGGATGTTTTCTACAAAACAGAAAGTAAAAAACATAACCGCCTTGGCAGCTCCGGTATTGGTCTGTCAATTGCCAAAAACATATTAATGCTACACCATTTTGAATATGGATGTAACAGCAATAAAGAGCTTACTACATTTTGGTTTAAAACTAAATAAACGAAAACACACAATTCCAATGTCTATAGTTTTTTCACCTATAGGCATTGGTTTTAATTGACATCGATAATTGATTGGCTGATAATTTTCCATCCTGTCTTAACAAAGCAAGCACTTTTTCTTCATTTGTTACGCCATTTGCTACGACATTCTTTTCGTTCTGAGTCTCACTTTTTTTCTACTTCAACGTTGCCATAAGGGCATCATATATTTCTTTTGCTACTGCTAATTTATAAGCAAGTCTTGTAGGCTGTGGTGGCAATTCAATATAATATGCTCTGGTCTCGCCGTTAATAGTTATGGCAAAAAACACTTCTCCCAGAATAGATGCTTCTTTATTTAACGGATCAACATTTCCCATAGTTCCTGTAACTCCTATTCCGATATCCGACTTATACGCCTTGCTACATGCTTCTGCCATAGCTATAGCAGTTTCTTTTGAATAAACTGTATATTTATCAATAACTTCTGACGGTACACCCTACATTATTTTTGCTTCATTGCAGTATGTTACAAATGCCCCTTTAATAATAGCTGAAGCGCCTTCCGTATCTGTTATAAGCGATACAATCTGCCCTGCTGTAGCACTTTCCATTGTTGATATAGTCATATTTTTTTGAATTAATAGCTTAGTCAGACTCCTATAATCATCTCTAATATCTTTTTCAGAATAAAACTTTTCCATTATTTTTTTCTCTCCTCTACCTTCATTTATTTGTTCACTTAAGAAACTTCACAAGTTTTTTCGTTATAATTAATTCATACATTATACTTAATATTTCCATTTTTCACTTATCTCTGGTTCCCACCTTGTCGCATAATCCCAGCTTAATTTTTCTGGTGGATTCATTATTTGCCTATATCCCTCATACATTAATTCACATAGCTCCTGTGGATTCATATCTCCGCAACAGCCGCCAAAAGCCGGTATAACAATACTTTTTATATTATTCTCCAATGCTGTCATTAATGTTGTACGCATTGCCTGATATACAACCATTGGTTCTTTTATTTTTGCGGGGATTCTCATTGTTGGCGTATGAATTAATTTAATATTTTTTACACCTGTTTCTATAATAAAACTTGTCCCAACTGGTTGCTCTCCATAATAATTTCTAATTATATATTTCTGAACTTTTTTCATAAGTTCTTCTCCAAAATACTCTGTTATTGCCAAATCATATCCACCGTCCATAATACCATAAGAATTAGCCGGTGATACTATACATTCTACATTATAATTTTCCATAAACTTCTCAAATCCACAACACACTACTTCTACATCTTGTTCGTCTCTAAAATATATCTTCCATATATCTGATATTCTTTTGTTTCTATCTAATAAATATACTTTCATTTTTCTCTCCTAAAAATTATTTCTGTAACACCATATTGATAAAGTTCATTATATTTTTTACTTATCTAGTAATCATCATTTAGTCATTCTACTTATACTATTGTATGCTTCAATTATTGCCTCTTCTTTGCTTGAAAATCGCATTGATAATGCTCATCGAATTCCACTATGTATTCTTCCAATTCAAATTCACTTACAACAGCCTCTATAACCCTTTGGTTATTAATAATTGGATCAATATAAATAATTGCTCTTTGTTCTATTTTGTCCCAAATTACACGTCCTCTTGGATAAAAAATATAATCACCTTCAGCAAAATAATCATCATATAAGCGGTCGTGTCCATAAGAATTATCTAACTTATCACCTTGTATTCTAGCTTGCTCAAATGTGCATTTATTGCATATCAATTTGTTATTTATATAGAAAAACGGTCCTAAATATGCCATAATATTTCCTTTCACTTAGATTTTGGGGTTATTAAAATAATTAAGTTTAAAATGAATTTACCATCAAATCGTATCCTACCAAATCCAGATTCTTATTGTACCAAAATTTGCATTCAGTCTCTCCTGCACCATTTGTCTTTTTGATTATGTAATATTTATCAAATTTTAAGTATAATGTTGCATATTTAAGCGCTGACTGGACATCATCAAATTTTTTCTCATCTTCTGTCAAATAGGCTTCGCTTTCCACATAACACTCTAATTCTGCAAGTTTTCGAATTTTTAGAATTTCATCTTCAATTCCTGCAATATCTTCAGCACAAAGAAAATCGTCATCTAAAATCATTAACAACTTATAATATCTTTCCAATACAGGTGTTTCATTATCGTAGAATTCTTCCAGGATAACATTCACTATAGCCCCCGACTCAATGTCTGCATCTTTCTCATTTTTTGAAAACATAAAATTTTCTACTTTTTTAATTGCTGCATTTGAAAATCCTAAAAGTTTCATTCTGTTTGGCAAATACATTTCTTCTATTGTAGATTTGTCAGGATTAGCATTATTCCATTTATCCGGAAATATAATTTTTGTATTCATCATATCCTCTCTTTCTTATATCCGTCTTTTTTATATCCTTTAAATATTATAAATTAAGCCATGGAACAAATTTATCCCATAGCTTCTTAATTCTAAAAAAACTTATTTATTTCGTGTTATTACAAATTTTTCATTATAGGTTCCAAATCAAACGTATTTGCATCAAGTATTGCATCTCCATTTTCACACAATACTGCAAAGTAGTTTTCATCATAAATAACCTCCTTTGTTCTTTGTTAACGCTTTTATGATTTGTGATTATATATTATCAATACCTTCTTTATATTTTTCCCATTTTATCCTAGCTGCAGGATGATAATATTTTTCTACTTTCGGCTTGCACTCCAACTCCTGAATTATTTCCTCTAGCGTATTTACATAAGCTTTATTTTTTCCACAACAAATACATATTATTTCGGGTGAAATTATTTCTATTTCCGTTTTTATATATTCCTTATACTCTTTAATATACGATTTTAAAACACCAACTAACTCTGATTTTGCACCTCCTCTTTTATTTATATTCATGTATGCAACCGCTTTCAATTCACTTTCACCAAATTTTTCAGCTGATAATTTATTTAACTTTCTTTTAATATTGTGATTTATATTATCTTTAACAATTTTTCTAAACCAAAACTCACCATTATCTATTTCTACAATATTATCTTCTAAGTTTTCGTCAAGCATCCATTGACCATTTGCCTCTTTCAATATGAACAGTATTTTCTCTCCATTATTCCAAGCCTCTTCATCTATTATTCCATCTGGAGTAAATGATTTAGCCGGATTGATTTTTTTCAAATTCTCATGTTCCCTATACCTTTTTAAATAGCTGCTCTTGTCCTTCTTCCCTTCATTCCATTGTTGCCATTCATCTGCCTGCTTCCTTCTCCATTCATCAAATAAATTATCTAATTGTTCTGTTTTGCTCATAATCATTCTCCTTTGTCTCTAATTTTTCCTGCCTGCTTAACCATGCCTAATAGTCCCACGTAAGCTTTGTTTTTTTGTCCATAAAAACTATCTATTATTTCAGTCAGTCTTTTTTATTTCTTCTAATTTTCCTCGTACTTATCCATTGCTGCTTTTAAATCTTCCTTAATGTTATCGACCAGATTTTGTGGACTTAATACCTTTACATGCAATGCATACTGTAACGCCCATTTTCTCATTGACATTTCATTCACATACACCAAGCATGTTACTTCATCGTCTGTTTCGTCCATGAACTGAACCTCTTTTCCAAACCAGTCAAAGATTTCGCTCAATATGTATTTTTTAGCTTTAAACTTCACACGTATGCTTTCGCCGCTAAACATATATATGTGTTCCATAACATGTTTTGGAAGATCAATTCCGTTTTCCAAACCTTTAACCTGTTTTTGTGGTTTAACTTTCTCTTTTAACATTTTTATATCTGTTATTCGGTCAACTCTAAAATGAGCCACGTTATCATATTTATCCACATTACAAATTAAATAGTATTTGTCATTAACAGCCACCATTTGATACGGATTAATTATATAAGGTTCACTTTTTATTGGGTGAAGTTTCTTGTCCGTTCCGTATTCATTGTATGTAAAAGCGACTTTCCTATGTTTTGTTATTGCTTCATCCAATATGTCTAATGTAAAAAATAGCTGATTATTGCGGGGCATATTGTCCGGCAAATTCTGAATATGTTTAACACGTGATTTAAAGAATTCGTTAGACAAGCCTTCAATCTTAGCAATCATATCTTTACATTGTCTAGCCGGTAAATATCTGTTAAACAATAAACTGTCAATTAAAAGTCGAAGCTCACTGTCCGTAAATTCTCTTTTTAAATAAAAGTCAGATAGTATCGAACTTTCTTCCTTAACCCCCTCTCTGTTTTTTACATAACGAACTGTCTCGGTGTATTCAATTTCATATCCGAAATCAATAAGATTCATAATGTTTCTTTTTATAGTTTTTCGTTCAACAGTAGTGTTATATTCATTCTTTAATATTTCAGCTATTTGTTTCTGACTTAATTTGTGATTTTCGTCACTATAACGTTTTAGAATGTCTAAAATATTTATTATAATCATTTTCTTTGGTGGTATAGTGTAATTCATATTTCGCCCCTTTCTTACACACTTACTTAATGACCTTGTATATCCAATTCTTCTGCTCTTATAGTTACTTTAATTATAATACATACAGACGTTAATGTAAGCATAGTATTTAATATTTCTGTTGTCTTTATAAAGTATAAAAAAATAGATGCGACATTTTTGCCTCATCTATTTCAAATTACTCTATTAAATTAAAATGTCTTTTACATTA
>NZ_DBLZZO010000014.1:0-31355 GCF_057858645.1 Eubacterium sp. | reverse complement strand
CAACATTTTTATAGTATTATTTCTCCATTCTCACAACATTTACATTATCATCACAATGTAAGGTTTCTAACAGAACATTATTGGATAAATCCAGCTTTGTAATTTTATTATTAGCACAATTAAGTTCTTCTAAAGCTAAATTTTTTGATGTATCCAAATTGGATATTTCATTATATCCACAATCTAATTTTTTCAAGCGTGGATTATGTATAGTATCTAAATCTTTTAATTTATTATTTCCACAATATAAAATTACCAAATGTTCATTGTTTGAAACATTTATTTGAACTAATTCATTATTATTGCAATAAAGTGAAACTAACTGTTCATTGCCAGCTACATCAATGTTTTCAATATTACAATAACAACAATTCAAAGAAGATAATTCTTTATTGTTTGTTACATTCAATGATTTCAGTTTATTATTCGCACAACTAAGAGCTTTTAACTTCTGATTATTTGTTATATCAAGACTTGTTAATTGATTTTCGAAACATTCTAGTACTTCAAGTTCACTACTGTTCTCCACATTTAAGCCAGTCAAACTGTTGCCACTTACATTTAATGTTCTAAGTTCACTTAATCCTGTAATATCCAATGTGCCTGCTAGTTTTTTGTATGTCCAATTAATACTAATAAGTCTACCGTCTGACCATGTATATTCTTCTTTGTTTGAAACATCTGTGTTTACTGTTGCACCACTATTCCTTTGATTTTTAATTATTTTTTGTAATGCGTTTACATCATTTTCATTTAATTTTGTATTTTCCGTTTCAGAAGCCTTCGTTGTTGTCTCTTCTGTTGCCCTTGTTGTTGTCTCTGGTACAATTGTAGATTCCTGTTGGTTATTCTTTGAGGTTTGTTCCTCCTGCTTTGTAGTTGTAGGAATATTTTCTTTTATAGGTTTCTTTTTGGGTTTGCTAACATTTTTTGCTTTTTTTACTGTAATTTTACACTTATATTTCTTTTTTCCTACACGGGCAGTAATTGTAGCCTTTCCACTTTTTTTACCCTTTACTTTTCCTTTTTTTGTGACTGTTGCAATCTTCTTATTTGATGTTGTCCATTTTACTTTCTTTTTATTATTTTGCACCTTTAAAGTAACTGTTTTTCCAACATAAATAGTTATTTTGGTTTTGTTAAGTTTAATTTTTGCTGCACTTACATTTATTGTAGGTATACTAGCAAATACTAGCAAAACCGCAAGAGCTATTGATGTTATTTTTTTTAATTTGTTCATAATTAGTATTTCTCCTTTATTAAATATTAGTATGTACTACATATTAAGTTCTTTTATTAAATTACTTTCCATATCAAGTAACTCGCTAACATAAACTATTACAATTTTCCTATCAATATTTAATCCCTTAACCCATAAGCAATTATTTTATTATTTGAAGCATCAACATATACAACCAAATCTCCTAATATTGCATCATCTGTTTGATATATAATTTTAAAACTTTCCTCTGGCAATTTTTTATTTTTATCAACTAACGCAATGTTCTTTTCAGACTTAATGTCAATTTTTTTAACTTTCGCCTCATCAATGTTCACTACACTTTTTTTATCATTATTACCTAACTGTGCATACACAGTATTTATAAGCTTTTTGTAGTCTTTAATTTCAGTAGTTGTTTCTGTTTTTTCTACAGATTTCTTTTCAGTTATATACATTACAGCTTTTTCTTTATTATCACTTGTATTGCAACCTGAAACAGATAACATCAAACCACAGATTACACCCATTAAAATAATTTTTTTCATCACTACACCTCCGATTATCTTACCAATAATTTTTTACTCATCTTTTATTCTAAATAATACTATCAGACCATCAGTCTATATAGGTTGATAGTCTGATAGCATTAAATTACTTATTCTCTTCAATATAATCTTCTATATAACAATAATTTATCTTGAAACTCCCAATCTTGCCATTAATGCTTCTTGTAACACCTTTGAAACGTTAACATGTGCCTTTTCGGCTTCCTGATTTAACCAATTTGGAAGAGTTACATTTCGTCTAACAGTTCTATTATCTAACATTTTACGATACGATGTCAAATCTACATCTACTAATGATAAAATCATTTGTCCCTCACCATAAAAAGTTCCCTTTGAAACATCTATGTCATATATTTCTGATGGCTTGATTATTTTTTTACCATTATCCTCTGCTTCTATACAGTTTATTCCAATTGCATCTCTCGCCATCATAATAGCATCTGCCATTGTTCCCTTTGCTTTACCTTCCTCGTTTGCTTCTGTGATAATTCCAAGATCTGGTACCTCAATTAAAATATTCGTATCAACATCTGTAAAAATTACAGGATATGCTACCTTCATTCCATCAACCTCCATTCATTATACTATTTAGATATATGCTTGGACTATAACCCCCATTTTCTTAATATAGCTCTTGCCAGTCTTTCGTTTACTTCTTTATGTCTAGGAATCTGTTCTTCATCATCACCTCTTCTATATATATCGTGATTTCCCCCATGCCTTTGAAATTCAAACCCAACACTCTGAAGCTTTTTTATTAACTCACGCTACTTCATTAGTATTCCTCCTTATAAATATATAATGCACACTTAATACACACCAGTCAAGTGTTTATACATATTATTTACACATCTTATTTTTACTACATCTCCACTTCCAACTCTATAGGACAATGATCCGAACCCATTACATCTTTGTGAATATCTGCGCCCTTTATATTCTTCTCCAGTGCTTTTGAAACAAGAAAATAGTCTATGCGCCAGCCTGCGTTCTTTTCTCTTGCCTTGAATCTGTATGACCACCAACTGTAGCGGCCTTCATCTTCCGGATAAAAATATCTGAATGTGTCAATGAAACCGGCTTCCAAAAGCGTTGTCATTTTTTCTCGCTCTTCATCTGTAAAACCGGCATTTTTTCTGTTAGTTTTTGGATTTTTTAAATCGATTTCTTTATGAGCAACATTCAAGTCTCCACATATAATAACCGGCTTTGTTTCTTCCAATTTCTTGAGATATGCTCTGAAATCATCTTCCCATTCCATTCTGTAATCCAAACGTTTTAGTTCATTTTGTGAGTTTGGTGTGTAACAGGTAACCATATAAAACTTTTCAAACTCTAAAGTTATTACTCGCCCTTCCTTGTCATGTTTCTCTATCCCAATACCATAACTTACTGACATGGGTTCTTTTTTTGTAAAAATAGCAGTTCCTGAATAGCCTTTTTTTTCTGCATAATTCCAATACTGATAATATCCGGGCATATCAAGTTCTAACTGCCCAGCCTGCATTTTTGATTCCTGTATACAAAAAATATCCGCATCAATTTCGTTAAAAAAATCCATAAACCCTTTTGTTACACAGGCTCTTATTCCATTTACATTCCATGATATTAATTTCATTTTTCTTCTCCTCATTTTTCTACTAGCGTTAATCAATTTACTTAATTTCCAGTTTAACAAATTTTCTCATAAATATGTAGTTAAATAATGCAATAACTCTTCCCACACCAAGCACCGCAATAACCGTACCAACTCCAATTCTAACAGGTATTGTACTCCAAACAGTTCCCGGCTACTTTCCAAAATTTGCAAATTTTCTCTCTTCCATTTATACTGATAACTGCGATTATTACAAAGGAGACACGCAATGAATTCATTAAAAATCAGAAATTCACTTATTTTAATTTTAACGGCATTAATATGGGGTGTGGCATTTGTAGCTCAAAGTGTTGGTGGCGACAGCCTGGGGCCTTATACTTTTAACTGCATCCGTTCTTTTATAGGTGCATTAGTTTTAATACCTGTTATTTTTATTTTTTCAAAAAACAGTCAATCACCTTTCACTTCAAAAAATAAACAACGAAAGTTTTTAATTTTAGGTGGCTTATGTTGTGGTGCATGCCTTTTCTTAGGAAGTACACTTCAACAGCTTGGCTTATATCTGGGGGCTTCTGCCGGAAAAGCCGGATTTTTAACAGCCTGCTATATTCTGTTAGTGCCAATTATCGGTTTGTTTTTCAAAAATAAATGCGGCATAAATATTTGGATAGGTGTTGTACTTACTTTAATTGGATTATATATGTTGTGTTTTGACGGTTCTTTTTCTTTTAAAGTAGCGGATTTACTTTTATTACTTTGTGCTTTATTTTTTGCCGTACATATTTTAGTTATTAATTATTTTTCGCCGTTGGTAGATGGAATAAAATTATCATGCATACAATTCTTTGTTTGCGGAATTTTAGGTTTGGTACCAATGTTTTTTTCTGAAATGGGACGCTCTTTTGCAAACATCGGCACATGGGCAAAAGTTTTTACATCCCCTAGTGCCTGGATTCCTATTCTATATGCCGGAATTATGTCTTGTGGTGTAGGCTATACAGGTCAGATTATCGGACAAAAAGGTATGAATCCTACTGTCGCCTCATTACTTTTAAGTTTAGAATCAGTTTTTTCAGTTCTGGCAGGTTGGATTATTCTCGGTGAGACCATGGGACTTAAACAACTCTGCGGCTGCGGACTTATTTTTATAGCAATTGTTTTAGCCCAATTACCTACAAAAAACGGCAAAAGTATTTAGATACAAATGAATATCTTTTATCCATCCATTCTCCAATTAAGCCTACTGCTTTTCCCATTGTAACAATGGTAAAAGCAACTTTAATTACAATAATTGTTTAAACGTTGTTATATATTTATCAGCAATTTCCATAATTGCCCTTTTATTAATTAATGACTTTTCATCTTCTACAGCTACAACTCCAAAACCGCCTCTTTTTGCCGATTCTATTGCTGTTATGATATCTTCAAATACCACGCAGCTATTTTTTTCTATTTCCATTCTTTTAGCTGCTTCTATGTATATGTCAGGATGATTCTTTCCTCTTGGCACCTGATTAACAGTAATAATTTCATCAAAGGAGTCAATTATTCCTTCTCGTTCAAGTGTTGGAATAAATAGTTCCTTGTCGGAAGATGTGGCAATTGAGAGCTTCTTACCCTGCTCTTTCATTTTCTTAATAAAAGTTTTTGCATAGGGCTTACATTGAACCTTGTCCTTGTATTCTTTTTTTGCCATATCAAACCATTCGCGAACTAAATCTTCCGGTCTTTCCTTATAAAGTCCAAATCTTTCAATTGTATAAACTGCTGCATTTTCTGCTCCCATTGGAGAGATTGTCTCAACATAATCTTCAGGAACCTGAAAACCTCTGTCTCCCAAAAACTTTATATCAACCATATCCCATACCCAGGAACTGTCAATTATGGTCCCATCTAAATCAAAAATCAATCCCTGTGCTTTCTCAATCATCCCTTTTCCTTTCGTAATATTTCTTATAAACCATATACAGTAATGTCAAACCTACTAATGGAACAAATGAATATTTAAGAAAGTGCTGCGGAGCCGTCGGTTCACAAAGGCAGCGTAGTCGGCTTTGTAGAACCGCTACGAGCGAAGAGCAGCGGGAGCGTGCTTTCGTAATATTCATTTGTTTCTGTAGTGAGATTGGAAATAATCTGTAAATTCTAAATCAATGCTTCCATTTCATCAAGAAGTTCCCTAAACAATTGCAATGCCTCTCTTACAGGTTCTTCTTTTGTCATGTCCACACCTGCTAATTTAAGCAAATCAATTGGAGCTTTTGAACCACCACCTGTTAAGAATTTCATATAATCTTTTACTCCTGCTTCTCCTTCTTTCATTATTTTTCTTGAAAGAGTTATTGCAGCTGAAATTCCCGTTGCATACTGATATACATAAAAAGGATTGTAAAAGTGTGGTATTCTTGCCCACTCTAAAGCGATTTCCTTATCAAGTACAATATCCTCACCAAAATACAATTTGTTCAAATCATAATATGTTTCACACAATACATTTGCTGTTAATGTTTCTCCTTTTTGAACCATTTCGTGTGTTATTTTTTCAAATTCAGCAAACATTGTCTGACGATACAATGTTCCTTTAAACTGTTCCAAAAAGTGATTAATTAAATACGCTCTTGTTTCTTTGTCTTTTGTTTTCTTTAATAAATCGTGAATTAAAAGTGATTCATTGCATGTAGATGCCACTTCTGCCACAAAGATTTTGTAACCTGCATTAATGTAGGTCTGGTTTGCATCTGAATAATATGAGTGCAGAGCATGTCCCATTTCGTGTGCCAAAGTAAATACATGGTCCAAAGTTCCCTGAAAATTTAAAAGTACATAAGGATGTGTTCCGTATGCGCCCCATGAATATGCACCGCTTCTTTTTCCTTCATTCTCGTACACATCAATCCAACGGTTATCAAAACCTTCCTGAAGTTTACTTAAATATTCTTCTCCCATAGGTGCAAGACCTTCTTTTACTATTGCCTTAGCTTCCTCAAAGGAATATTTTTTACTTGGAGCCTTTGCAATTGGTGCGTAAATATCATACATATGAAGCTCTTCTACACCTAAAGCTTTCTTGCGAAGCCTTACATATCTATACATTAAATCCATGTTTTCGTGAACAACTTTTATAAGATTATCGTACACACTTTCAGGAATATTGCTGCCATCCAGATACATTGCTCTTGAAGATGGATACTTTCTTACGTCAGCATAAAAATTTGCCTGTTCCACGTTTGCATTATAAGTAGCCGCAATTGTATTTTTCATTGCACCATAAGTATTGTAAAGTCCTGTAAAAGCATTCTTTCTTAATTCTCTATCTTCTCCTGATAAAATCGGAACAAAATTTCCATGAGTAATTTTTATTTCTTTTCCTTCACTATCCTTAACTGTAGGAAAATCAATGTCCGCTCCATTATACATGGCATAAATATTATCAGCGGCATTTGCCATCTTTTTACTTTTTGCCAATATTTCTTCTGTTTTCTTATCTAAAGTGTGCTTTTTACTTCTTAATATTTCTTCAATATATCTTTTATAGTTGTTTAATTTTTCATCTTCTAACCACTGGTTAATTGTGGCTTCATCTATTTCAAGAACCTCTGGTTCAAAAAATGCACTTGCACTGCCAATATCTACAACAAGTTTCTGTGCTTTTCCTGAATATGCCTGATACTTTCCATTACCCATGTCTTCATGATATTTTTGATTTGCATAAACATAAAGTCTTTCAGCAAGCAAACTTATTTCATCATTAAATTTCAAAAACTCTATTAGTTTATCTTTGCTGTCTTTTATTTTTCCTGAAAACTCTTTGTACTTAGCTACTTCTTTTGTAGCCTTTTCAAAATCTTCTTTCCAAACTTTATCACTTGGGAACATATCTTCCATGTTCCATGTGTCGTTAATTTTTTGTTCTGATCTTTTCATATTACACTCTTTCCTTTATAAATATCCCAATTTTTCATTAATGCCAGAAACTTCTACAAATATCCCAAACTTCTTAAAACAAAAATTATGCCTGTTATTGAAAATGCTGAGAATAAAGTTGTAAGAACAATTACGCTACTTGTTAATGTTCCTTCTGACTTCATGCTCTTAGCCATTACATAGCAACTTGGTGTTGTTGGTGAGCCAAGCATAATTACAAGTGCCATTAATTCATCGTTTCTAAAGCCCATTTTTATGGCAATTGGAAGGAATATTAATGGCCAGCCAACTAATTTTAAAGCTGTGGCAATTACTGCCGGTTTCATTCTCTCTATTGCTTTTCCAAATTCGAAACTACCACCGATGGCTAAAAGCGCCAAAGGTGTTGTGATTTTTGCAAAGTTGTTTACTGTGTTATCAAGCATTGGTGGGAATTTTATTTTTAACGCTGAAAAAATAACACCTATTACAATACCTAAAATAATTGGATTTGTAGCTATTCCCTTTAATGTTTTTGCTAATGTTTTCTCCTGTTTAGCTCCCTTTTCAGGACACTCAACAGTAAGAATTATAACTGCATACACATTATACAGAGGCACTGCTCCGATTATCATTAACGGTAACATTCCTGCGTCTCCATAAATATTTAAAATAAAAGCTGCTCCTAAAACTGCTGCACTACTTCTATAAGATGCCTGTACAAATTCTGCAATTATGCTTTTGTCCTTCATTACTATCTTGGTAACAATAGTTGTTCCTATACAACATAGCAACGTAACAAAAAAGCAAAACAAAACGTATGTTAAATCAAACTTTTTTAGGAAATCATTATTCATCATGTCCTGAATCAACAAAAGTGGTAATGTTACCGTAAATGTTAATTTGTTTGATGCTTTAATGAAGCCATCATTTATCCAACCTATTTTCTTAAATATGTAACCTGCAACAATAACTACAAAAACAGGAACTGTTGCGTTTAAACTATAAATTAAATTATCCATTTATGTCATCTCTTTTCTACTTGTTGTTTTCCAAAATAATATTTTGTAAGTTGGGATTGAATTTTCCTTCTTTAATCATGGCAATCTCATAACCGTAAGGGGCGTATGATTTCTTTGAGTTTTCAGGATCTTTGACGTAAGGTGTCTCTAATATTTTAGGCACATTTTCAAAATCCTTCATATATATAATTTCTCTTAAAGTATCATAGCCAATGTTTCCAAAACCAATATTTTCGTGTCTGTCTTTTCCGGCACCACATGGATTTTTACTGTCATTAATGTGGAAAACAGCAATTTGATCAGCACCTATTATTTTGTCAAACTGTGTAAAAGTACCGCTTAAATCATTAACTAAGTCATACCCGCTGTCATTTACATGGCATGTGTCAAAACAAACTCTCAACTTGTCATTGTATTTTACTCCATCGTAAATTCTTGCAAGTTCCTCAAAATTTCTTCCAATCTCACTGCCTTTTCCAGCCATTGTTTCAAGTGCCACATATACATCTGTGTCCTTTGTTAACACATTATTTAATCCTTTTATAATCTGGTTGATACCTACATCCACGCCTGCACCAACGTGAGAGCCCGGATGTAAAACCATAACTTTACTTCCCATTGCACTGCTTCTTTCTAATTCTGTGCCAAGAAAAGTTTCTGCTATCTCAAAAGTTTCAGGTTTTACCGTATTTCCTAAATTAATAATGTATGGTGCATGAATTATAATTTCTTCTATATCATTTTCCTTCATGTACTCCCATGCCTTATCTATATTTAATTCGCTTATGTCTTTTCTTCTTGTGTTCTGTGGTGCTCCTGTGTATGCCATAAATACATTCGCACCGTAAGACTTAGCTTCTTTTGCTGAACCTAAAAGCATGTCTTTTCCACTCATTTTTACATGAGAACCTATTTTTAACATATTTCTATCCTTTCCCGCCGTACATTTTTTTACATACAGACGCTTTTTTAATATAGCACAGATAGTGTATTTTTTCTATTAGGTTTGTTATAATTAAAAACGAACAGTTTCTTTATGGCAACCGTGATTAAATTATTTTAAATAACTTTTTTCTATTAGAAATGAGGTGAAACAATGAACCCTGATTATGTTATAAACAGAACCAGTGCTTTTACATTAGGATTAATAAAAAACTGCAAAAATATTCACAAAATCTGTTCCACTGAGGATAATCTTCAATATGAATTCTTTTTGGAAGACGACTTTTCAATATGTAAAAATCTTCCACGATTATACTATGGAACTTTTAACGAAAAAATTGTTGGCTTTCTTTCTGTTTTTGTAATAGATGATTTCCATTGTGAAATCTGTATGTTTGTTATGCCTACATATCGTGGTGGGCATCTTGGTAGAAATCTTTTTATGGAATTTCAGGAAGATTACAAAAACTTCTATGTGGAAACAAGCATTCATCCAAACAATATTTTTGGAAAAAATTACATTAATACTTTAGATTTTCAATATAATAATTCTAATGTATTAATGGAATTGGATTTAGAAGATTTTGTAAATCACAACACTATTGAAAATATAGATTACGAATATGAGGATGGGTATTTTTATTTCTATAATGATAATATTCCTATTGGAAGCTGTCTTGTTACTTCAATTCTTCCTGATTGTGCCTGCATATCGGAAGTTGCCATTGATGACAAGTTTCAAAACAAAGGCTATGGCTACAAGTTTCTCGCATTTGTTTTCAAAAAAATTTCAAAAGACTATCACTTTGTAGTTTTACATGTAGAAAAAGAAAACATACCCGCTTACAGACTTTATACAAAAATGGGATTTGTAGAAAAGGAAACATCTGTAACCTATAGTAAAAGCCTATAAAGTAACCGGCTTGTGACCCCCCTATAAGTTAGATTTTATAATCCAACCTTTCGGATATCAGTTCATGCCACATACTTTATAGGCTTTTTATTTTATAATTTCTGTTCTGAATTTTTACTATAATCTTTATTTCACTGTCATTTGTTTTTACTGTCAGTTATTAACTTTTTAATTCTTATTTGCTGCTTTTATTATCAATTGAGTATGTTTCATGCTCAAACTTTTCAACATCAACTTTTCCCTGTGACCAATATTTAAACTCTGCTTTTGCAATTATGCCATCTCGCTTTACAAAAGTATTAGTCCAATATCTTGCATCACTTGATCTGTTACGGTTATCACCTAACATAAAATAACTGTCTTCAGGAACATTATATGTTAATGGTTCGTCTGATCCATTAACTTCTGTCCACTCTTCTGGTAAGTAAGGTTCCTCTAAAGGTGTTTTACTGTCGTTTATATAAATCTTTGCATTCTTTATAACCACTTTATCACCAGGTAAACCAATAACTCGTTTAACATAGTATTTTTCATCGCTTGGGCTGTTTTCGTTAAAATCAGGATTTTCAAAAATAACAATGTCACCACGCTGTGGATCTGAGAACCAATATGCAGTTCTAAGTCCTATCATTCTATCCCCAATCTGGATAGTGTTAAGCATGGAACCTGATGGAACATTTGCATTCATAATAATTACGTTGTTTACAACAAAAGCAATTACCACTGCAATTACAAAAATTTTAACCCAGCTTAAAATTTCTCTTACAAGACTAAACTCCTGCTGATCCTTTTTATTTTTTTTACCCTTCTTTTTGGTCTCTTTATTTTGATTACTTGAATCTTCAGACTTGGCTGTTTCTTCACCAGATGTTTCTGTATTGTCTAAAGCTTCACCTTCTTCAAAATTATTTTCTGAACTGTTTTCAGTTGTATTGTTTTCTGAATCGTATACAGAATTGTTTTCTTCTGTAATTTCATTATTGTTAATATTGTCTTTATTCATGTTCATACCTTTCTTTTGGTTTTCACCACTCGTTCTAGTATAATAGAAGCAACTCCGTTATGCAATAAATGATTTGTAAGAATAATGTGAATATTCTGTGTTTTATCTGATAAAGTTAGTTTTTACCGGTGCTTCAGGTTCAGGATGAACAATTCCGTTTTCTTTTCCAAGTTCAATACATTTAAGTATCCAAGCCATGTTTCTGCCTATATTTCTAACTATCTGAAGACCTTCTAAATCCTGTTTTACCTCGTCAGGATTGCTTCCATGAACCATTGGCCAGTAATTTCCGTTAATTAAAGGCATGTGGAAAAACTCAGGTACCTTAACCATCTCATCAAGGGCTGTTGTTGTACCTGCTCTTCTTGCACTTACAACCATTGCAGCCGGTTTATATTTCAAATCTTTTCCTGCACTCCAGGAAAGTCTGTGCATAAATCCCATCATGTTTCCACTAATTGAAGCATAATGAACAGGGCTTCCAAACACTACTGCATCAGCATCTTTTAACTTCTTTGCTGCCTCTACAACTTCGCCACCGTACACGCACTCACCAGACTTACTACATCCGCCACAGCCCATGCAGCTTCCCTGTGGATGAGCACCCACGTGCATGATTTCTGTTTCTACTCCTTCTTCGTTTAAAACCTTTGCCATTTCTTCCAAAGCTGTGTATGTACATCCTCTTGCTTTCGGACTGCCATTAAACATTAATACCTTCATATATTTCCTCCAAAAAATAAATTTTCCAATTTTAAATCTTAATCTTTTTATTAACCTTTGGTATTATAACACAATTTTCTTTATATTTATATGGTTTCTTCTATTGTAATATATTCGTAAATTTGATACCCTATTCTTTATGAAAACTTTTTTTTAGGATTAAAAATATACAATTGGAGGATTTCACAATGAACTTTTTAGAAGAAAGAATTGTAAAAGACGGCGTTGTTAAGGAAGGCAATGTGTTAAAAGTTGACAGCTTCCTAAATCATCAGATGGACATTGATTTGTTTGAAGAGATGGGTGCTGAATTCAAACGTCGTTTTGCTGATTCAAACATTACAAAAATCGTAACTATTGAATCATCTGGTATTGGTATTGCATGTATCGTTGCAAGATATTTTAATGTGCCTGTTGTTTTTGCAAAAAAATCAAAGAGCATCAACATTGACGGCGATATGTATGTAGCCGAAGTTGAATCATTTACACATAAATGCAAGAATCAGGTTATTGTTTCAAAGAAATTTTTAAATGAAGATGATCACGTTCTTATTATAGACGACTTCCTTGCTAACGGTTGTGCTCTTCAGGGACTAATTTCTATTGTCAGCGAAGCAGGTGGCACTGTTGAAGGTATTGGTATTGCCATCGAAAAAGGCTTCCAGGCAGGCGGCCGTATGATTAGAAATCTTGGTTATCGTTTAGAATCTCTTGCCATTGTAGACAGCATGGACGCAGAAAAAGGAACTATTGAATTTCGTGAACAATAATTTATTTGCCAATAATAACATAAGTAATTATATGAAAAACTCCATTCATTTTTTAGTATAAATTAGTGTTACAAACTATGGATTTTCTATAAAATAAAGGAGAGATATTTATTATGAACAAAACAAAACAATCTGGAAACACAGAAAATCTTTACCATCTGGATGGAAAGATTCCTGTAAAAACAGCAATTCCTTTTGGACTTCAGCACATTCTTGCAATGTTTGTAGCTAATATTGCACCTATCTCAATTGTAGCAGGTGCCTGTGGACTTAAAGCTTCACAAACAGCAATACTTATTCAATGTGCCATGATTATTGCAGGTATTGGAACTTTGGTACAGCTTTTCCCTGTTTGGCGAGTTGGGTCAGGACTTCCTATTGTAATGGGTATTAGTTTTACTTTTGTATCTGTTTTTTGCTTTATTGGTCCTAAGTACGGCTACGGTGCCATAATGGGTGCTGTTTTAGTTGGTGGTATCATCGAAGGGACTCTTGGACTTTTTGCAAAATACTGGATTAAACTTATTACTCCGGTTGTGGCTGCCAGCGTAGTTACTGCCATTGGTTTTTCACTTTTATCTGTTGGTGCTTCATCATTTGGTGGAGGAAGTGGAAGTGAAACTTTTGGTTCCGCTGAACATTGGATTCTAGGATGCATTACTTTACTTGCTTGTATCTTATTTAACATATTTGCAAAAGGCTTTTGGAAACAGTTATCTGTTTTATTTGGATTAATTGTTGGTTACATTGTTGCAACATGTATGGGGATGGTTGATTTTACAGCTATTACTGAAAGCTCATTTATTGCCCTACCACATTTTATGCCTTTTAAAATGGAATTTAACTGGAATGCCATTATTTCAGTAACACTTATTTTCTTGGTTTCGGCAACTGAAACTATTGGTGATACAAGTGCTCTTGCATCATCAGCATTAGATAGAAATGCAACTACAAAAGAAACTTCAGGTTCTATTGGCTGTGACGGCTTTGTCAGTGCCATTTCATCTTTATTCGGATGTCTTCCAATTACATCATTTAGTCAGAACGTTGGTCTTGTAGCAATGACAAAAGTTGTAAACCGTTTTGCTATTGCCGCAGGTGCAATTATTATGATTTTAGCAGGATTCTTCCCTGTTATCGGTGCAATACTTGCCACACTTCCTGATGCAGTTCTTGGTGGCTGTACTATTATGATGTTTGGTAATATTGTAATCAGTGGTATGCAGATGCTTGGTAAATGTGGATACTCTCAAAGAAATATCACTATTGTAGCTTTGTCTCTCAGTGTTGGACTTGGATTTACACAGGTTCCTGAGATTTTCAATATTTTCCCACAAATTGTTAAAACAGTATTTGCAGAAAACTGTGTAGCCGTTGTATTTATAATGGCAATTGTACTTAACTTAATTCTTCCAAAAAATATGGAAGTAGATAGATAAGTAAAAAGCTCCAAGGCATTAAAACACTAAAATACCTTGGAGCTATAATATTATGTCATTTTTCTGTAAGTTTCCAATCCTTTTAATTATAAATTACTATAACCCATCAGCGCCTGGTCAACTTCTTTTGCACAATCTCTTCCTTCTCTAATTGCCCAAACTACTAATGACTGGCCTCTGTGAACATCTCCTGCTGTAAATACATTTTCAGCACTTGTAGCATGTTTACCAGGTTCTGTTTTTACATTTGTTCTTCCATCAGTTTCAACCTTAAATGCTTTAGTAACATAGTCTTCACTACCAAGAAATCCTGCCGCAATAAGAACTAACTGGCAATCAACCTCATATTCTGAACCTTTGATTTCAACCATGTTCAAACGACCTGTTTTTGCGTCCTTCTTAGCTTCTAACTTAACTAATACAAGCTTCTTAAGATTGCCTGCTTTATCCTTAACAAACTCTTTTACAGTTGTCTGATAAACTCTAGGATCATGTCCAAACATTGCAATAGCTTCTTCCTGACCGTAATCTGTCTTGCAGATACGTGGCCATTCAGGCCATGGATTACTTTCTAATCTTTCATCCGGTGCTTTTGGCATCATTTCTAACTGAAGTACACTCTTTGCTCCATGACGAATACTTGTACCTACACAGTCATTACCTGTATCACCACCGCCGATAACAACAACGTCTTTTCCTTTTGCTGATACATAAGTTCCATCAACCAACTTGCCGTTGTTATTTAAAAGACTCTTTGTTGTAGATGTTAAGAAATCTACTGCGAAATAAATTCCGTTAGCATCTCTTCCCGGTGCCTTAATGTCTCTTGCATGTCTTGAACCACAAGCTAATACAACCTTGTCGTATTTCTTTAATAACTCATTTGCTTTAACATCTTTTCCTACGTTTACACCTGTTTTAAACTCAACGCCTTCTTCTTTCATAATGGCAATTTTTCTATCAATAACATGCTTTTCTAATTTCATGTTTGGAATACCATACATTAAAAGACCGCCGATTCTGTCATCTCTTTCAAAAACAGTAACACTATGACCTCTTTTATTTAACTGATCTGCAACTGCAAGTCCTGATGGTCCGGAACCAACAACAGCTACTGTTTTTCCTGTTCTGACTGCCGGTGCCTTTGCTTTTGCATATCCTTTTTCATAGGCATTTTCAATAATTAAATGTTCATTTGCCCTTACTGAAACCGGATCACCGTTTAGTCCACATGTACATGCTTTTTCGCAAAGTGCAGGACAAACACGTGATGTAAATTCTGGAAAATTATTTGTTTTATGAAGTCTGTTATATGCCTGCTCCATATTTCCCATATATAATAAATCATTCCATTCAGGAACCAGGTTGTTTAGAGGACAACCTGATACCATACCTGCAATAACCTGTCCGTTCTGACAAAATGGCACGCCACAATCCATACATCTTGCAGCCTGACATTTCTGTTTTTCAACAGATAGAGGTTCATGGAATTCATTAAAGTTTTTTATTCTTTCTTTCGGAGAAATTGCTTTAGCTTCTTCTCTTTCATAATCTAAAAATCCTGTTGGCTTTCCCATTATTTTATCCTCCTATCTTGTTGCTGCGTAAAACGCTTCTATCTGTGCCTGTTCAGGGTTTAATCCCTTCTGTTCCATTTTTGCAATTGTTTCTAACATCTTCTTATAGTCATATGGAATTATCTTCTTAAACTTAGGTAAGTATTCTTCAAAGTTATCAAGAATTTCTTTACCTTTTACTGAATTAGTATACTTAACATGATCTTCAATCATTCCCTTAAGTTCTAATACATCATACTTGTTTGATAATTCTTCTGTTGAAACAAGTGACTTATTTGTCTTTCTGTAAAGATCATTATTTTCATCAAGTACATAAGCAACACCGCCACTCATACCTGCTGCAAAGTTCTTTCCAACTTTACCGATTACGACTACACGACCACCTGTCATGTATTCGCATCCATGATCTCCTACACCTTCAACAACTGTTGTTGCACCTGAGTTTCTTACACAGAATCTTTCACCTGCAACACCGTTAATATAAGCCTTACCACTTGTTGCCCCATAGAATGCAACGTTACCGATAATGATATTTTCATCCTGCTTAAATGTAGATTCCTTTGGTGGTTTAACAATAATCTTACCACCTGATAAACCTTTACCTAAGTAGTCATTGCTATCACCTGTAAGTTCCATTGTCATACCGTTTGGAATAAATGCACCAAAACTCTGACCTCCGGCACCGTAACACTTAACTGTGTACATGTCATCAGGTAATGTATCATTGTATCTCTTTGTAATTTCAGAACCAAAAATTGTTCCTAATGCTCTGTCAATATTTGTTACATTAACTTCAACTGAAGCTGCTTTCTTTTCATCAAGAGCTTTCTTCATTTTTGGAAGAAGCACTGTCATATCCTTTGTGCTTTCAAGCTTAAAGTCATATACATTCTTCTTATTGTAGTTAACCCTTTCCTGTGCAAAGTCAGTGCTTAAAATCTTGCTTAAATCAACTTCTGCTGCTTTCTTCTGGTCTACTCCGTCTTTAACCTTCAGTAAGTCTGATCTGCCAATTAACTCATCTAATGTTCTAACACCAAGTTTTGCCATATATTCACGAAGTTCTTCTGCAATAAACTTCATAAAGTTTACAACATATTCTGGTTTTCCTTTAAATCTCTTACGAAGTTCAGGGTTCTGTGTGGCAACACCCACAGGACATGTATCTAAGTTACAAACTCTCATCATTACACAACCCATAGTTACAAGTGGAGCTGTTGCAAAACCATATTCTTCTGCACCAAGCATAGCTGCAATTGCTACGTCTCTACCACTCATTAATTTACCATCAGTTTCCACAACTACCTTATTTCTAAGACCATTTGCAATTAATGTCTGATGTGCTTCTGCCAAACCTAATTCCCAAGGAAGTCCTGCATTGTAAATTGAGTTTTCAGGAGCAGCACCTGTACCACCATCAAAACCTGAAACTAAAATTACCTGAGCACCTGCTTTTGCAACACCTGCTGCAACTGTACCAACACCTGCCTCTGATACTAACTTAACTGAAATTCTTGCATCTCTGTTTGAGTTCTTTAAATCATAAATAAGCTGTGCTAAATCTTCAATTGAGTAAATATCATGATGTGGTGGTGGTGAAATTAAACTTACACCCGGTGTTGAATATCTTGTTTTAGCAACCCATGGATAAACTTTCTTACCAGGTAAATGTCCACCTTCACCAGGCTTTGCACCCTGAGCCATCTTAATCTGTATTTCTTCGGCACTTACAAGATATCTTGATGTTACACCAAAACGTCCTGAAGCAACCTGCTTAATTTTTGAACATTTGTTAAGACCGTCTTCTCCAATTGTTAAACGTTCAATTGATTCTCCACCTTCACCTGAGTTTGAACGGCCGCCAATCATATTCATTGCAATTGCCATTGTTTCATGTGCTTCCTGTGAAATAGAACCGTATGACATTGCACCTGTTTTGAATCTCTTCATAATTGATTCAACACTTTCTACTTCATCAAGTGGAATGCCACCATTTTCAGGATAATTGAAATCCATTAATCCACGTAAATGGAATGGTGCCATTTCTTCATCAATCATGTGTGTATACTGTTTAAATAACTGATAATTGTCTGTCCATGTAGCCTGCTGTAAAGTATGGATTGTAGCCGGATTATACTTATGTTCTTCCTTACCACTTCTAAGCTTATGCTCGCCATTACTTTCCAATGTTAAATCTACATCTAATCCTAATGGATCAAATGCCTTTGAATGAAGTTCCTCAACTCCATCTTCAATATCTTTCATTGTAATTCCTTCAACTCTACTAACTGTACCTGTAAAGTATTTATCAATTACTTCTTTGCTAATACCAATAGCTTCAAAAATCTGTGAACCCTGATATGACTGAATTGTTGAAATACCCATCTTAGATGCAATTTTTACAATGCCACCTAAAATAGCTTTGTTATAATCATCAATTGCTGCATATGGATCTTTTTGAATCATATCTTCATCAACCATCTGCTTGATTGTTTCGTGTGCAAGATATGGATTAATTGCACTGGCACCATAGCCTAACAATGTTGCAAAATGATGTACTTCTCTTGGTTCACCACTTTCAAGAACTAATGATAATGTTGTTCTCTTCTTTGTTTTTACTAAATGCTGATGAACAGCTGAAACTGCAAGAAGTGATGGGATCTGTACATGATATTCATCTACTCCTCTATCTGAAAGAATAATAATATTTGCTCCATCTTTATGAGCCTTATCAACTTCCACAAATACCTGTTCAATAGCTTTTTCAATATCTATACCTTTGTAATAAACAATTGGTACAACTGCTGCCTTAAATCCCGGTTTGTTAATGTTCTTTAATTTCAAAATATCCGTATTTGTAAGAATTGGATGTTTAATCTTAAGAACCTTACAGTTTTCAGGCTGCTCTTCTAATATATTTCCGTCTTTTCCAATGTAAACAGATGTTGATGTTACAATCTCTTCTCTAATTGCATCAATTGGCGGATTTGTAACCTGTGCAAATAACTGTTTAAAGTAGTTGAATAATGGATGAGTTCTCTCACTTAAAACTGCAAGTGGTGTATCCTTACCCATTGCCTTTGTAGCTTCAATTCCATTATTTGCCATTGGAATAATTCTCTTTAAATCTTCAAATGTATAACCAAAGTTTTTCTGTAATCTCTGGCGTTCTTCTTTGTCATAAGTTTCTACTTTTACATTTGGTATATTAATGTCTTTTAAATAAACTAAGTTGTTGTTTAACCATTCACCATATGGTTTTCTTGCTGCATAGCTTTCTTTTAATTCGTCATCGTCAATTAATTTTCCTTTAACTGTATCTACCAGTAACATACGGCCCGGACGGAGACGTTCTTTTACAACTATTTTTTCAGCAGGTATATCAAGTACCCCTACTTCTGATGAAAGAATTAACTGGTCATCACTTGTAATGTAATATCTTGAAGGACGAAGTCCGTTTCTATCAAGGATTGCTCCCATGTAATCACCATCAGAGAAAAGTATTGATGCAGGTCCATCCCATGGTTCCATCATTGTTGCATAATACTGATAAAAATCTCTCTTTGACTGGCTGATTGTATCATTCTTTTCCCATGGTTCAGGTATACACATCATTACTGCTAAAGGAAGCTCAACACCATTCATTACTAAAAATTCTAATGTATTATCAAGCATTGCTGAGTCTGAACCGTTTACATCAACTACAGGCATGACCTTCTGTAATGAACTTTCCATATATTCGCTAGTCATTGATTCTTCTCTGGCTATCATATTATCAGCATTTCCTCTAATTGTATTGATTTCACCGTTGTGAACAATAAATCTGTTAGGATGAGCTCTTCTCCAGCTTGGCTGTGTATTTGTTGAGAATCTTGAATGTACCAAAGCAATTGCTGACTCATAATTTTTGTCCATTAAGTCTGCAAAGAAAGGTCCTAACTGGTTAACTAAAAACATCCCCTTATATACAATTGTTCTGCTTGACATTGACACTGTATAAGTTCCGGCATTACTATGTGAGAAAACTCTTCTTACAATGTAAAGTTTTCTGTCAAATGCTAATCCTTTTTCAACTTCTTCAGGTTTCTTAATAAAACACTGCATAATATAAGGCATACATTCTAAAGCTTTTGAACCTAATACTTCAGGATGAACAGGAACTTCTCTCCAACCTAAAAATTCAAGGCCTTCTTTTTCAGTAATGATTTCAAGCATCTTCATTTCTCTATGACGCTTTAAGTCATCCTGTGGCATGAAAAACATTCCCACACCATATTCTCTTTCTTCTCCAATATCAAAACCTAATGGCTTTGTTACCTTCTTAAAAAACTTGTGGGAAATCTGAAGCATGATACCAACACCATCACCTGTTTTACCTTCAGCATCTTTACCAGCACGATGCTCTAGGTTTTCAACAATTTTAAGTGCATTTTCAACTGTCTCATGACTCTTTTTTCCCTTAATGTTTACTACAGCTCCAATACCGCAGTTATCGTGTTCAAAACGAGAATCATATAGTCCATTTTCTTCAGCTTCTTTGAATAGTACATTCTGATCCATGATTTTTCCTCCTTAATTTATCTATCAATGAGTTTATTATAAAGACATTACCAATAGCTCTTATGGTTTGTTTTCTTTGTTTATCATCTTCAACAAATATTCTTTATAATAAACGAAAAAGGGCACAAAGAACCATAAGCTATTTTACCTATGTACTTCCTTGTACCCTCATTAATCTCTACTTAATTTTATAAACTATTTCGACACGTTTGTCAAACAAAATTAAGTTTAATATGCATTTTTTCTTTTTTAGTTAAGTTTACTCGCCTAAAAAGTCTTTAATTTTCTTACTTCTAACGGGATTTCTTAACTTTCTTAAGGCTTTTGCTTCAATCTGTCTGATACGTTCTCTTGTAACACTAAAAATCTTACCAACTTCTTCAAGTGTTCTAGGATGACCGTCTCTTAAACCAAATCGAAGAATAATAACCTCACGCTCTCTATCTTTTAAATCCTGTAATAAAACATCTATATGATCACGAAGCATTACTGATTCAATGTTTGCCTCAGGAGTAACCGTATTATTATCTGCTACGAAATCGCCAAGGTTTGAATCATCTTCCTCTCCAATAGGAGTTTCAAGTGATGCAGGTTCTCTTGCAATCTGCATAATTTCTAATACTTTTTCTTCTGTCATTTCAAGTGCATCTGCTAATTCCTTAGTTGATGGTTCATAACCTAACTCTAAAGTAAGCTTTCTTTGCATCTTTGACATTCTGTTAATAGTTTCTACCATATGAACAGGTACACGGATTGTTCTGGCATGATCCGCCAACGCTCTTGTAACCGACTGTCTAATCCACCATGTAGCATATGTACTTAACTTATAACCTTTAGTGTAATCAAATTTTTCAACGCCCTTTATAAGACCTAAATTACCTTCCTGAACTAAGTCAAGAAAACTCATTCCACGTCCTGTGTATCTCTTTGCGATACTTACAACCAGACGTAGGTTTGCCTCTATTAATTTTTCTTTTGCAATAGGATCTCCCTCAGTCTTGCGTTTTGCAAGTTCTAACTCTTCCTCTGCTGTTAACAAAGCAACAGTACCAATTTCCTTTAAATACATTCTAACAGGATCTTCTGTTCCTACACCCTCGAGCAAATCAATAGCATCTAACTCTGCTGAACTTTCCTTATCGTCTTCAAAATTCTCGTCTGTAGAATCCAATAAATCCTCTTCGTCCTCAGCTACCGAAGCAATATCTTCGTCAGTTGGTTCTGTAACATCAGTAATTAAATCAACATTAATTTCTACCATTTCATCACTGTCTGACATATCCTTTACTTCCGGTTCTTCTTTCTGAGGAGCTGTATTATCAGAACTTGTATCCTTCTTGGCTATAACAACAGCAACATTATGTTCTTTAATTTTTGTAAGAACTGTACTTTCCTGCTTAGCAGTAAGCTTGTCCTTACTAAAAAATTCTCTGATTTCTTCTGTTGTTAATTTGCCAGCTTTGTTCTGACCAATTGCAACTAATTCCTCAATTTTCTGATTAAAATCTTGTTGTTTCAATGCAATGTCCTTTCTAAAATCGAAACTTTGTTTCTTTTTTAAGTATCTGTCGGTCCAACATATATTATACACAAAAAATAGCCGGTGTAAACCGACTATTTCAAAAAAACTGCTTTTTTGTTGAATAAAGTACCTTATTGATAACTATTGCTTCTTTTTATGCTTATAACCATACGGATTCACATGTACAACACAATGTTTTACATATTCAAAATTCTTTTCAATGTTGTCATGAACCTGCTCTGCAATAGCATGTGCATCCTTTAAAATTAAATTTCCGTCAACACTTATTTCGATTTCAACGTAAATTTTTGTTCCAAACATTCTTGTCTTTATTAAGTCAAGCCCTTTTACTCCGTCAACATTATGCACTTCTTTTTTCATTTTTTCTATTGTTTCATCATCACAGGCTTTATCAACCATTTTATCAATGGCTTCTTTTGCAATATCAAAGGCAACTTTTATGATTACCAAGCCAATAACGCAACCCATAATAGGATCTAAAATCTTTAGTCCTAACATTGCACCTGCTACACCAATCAAACTTCCTACAGATGAAAGTGCATCGGATCTGTGGTGCCATGCTTCTGCCCTTAATGCATCGGAATTAATTCTGTTAGCATTAATCTTTGTATACCAAAACATTCCTTCCTTTGCAATAATTGATACAATGGCTGCAAATAATGCTATTTTTCCAGGTGTGCTTATTGGTGCCTTAGTGTATATTTTATCAATTCCTTCGTAGGCTAGCATTGCACCGGTAAAAAACAATATTGCACCAAGGGCAAGGCTTGCAAGACATTCTAATCTGTCATGGCCGAAAGGATGGTCTGCATCTTCCTTCTTTTTTGAAACTTTCACCCCAATTATTACAATTATGGAGCCAAACACATCTGAAAGGGAATGTATGGCATCAGAAAGCATTGCCATTGATTTTCCAAATATTCCTGCCAATAATTTTAACATACTTAAAACAATATTAAGTACAATACTCACTGTTGATACTTTTACAGCGGTTTTTACAACTAATTTGTCATCCATTTTATACCTCTATTCCTGTTTTTAATCTAAATCATCAGGAGATACAATTGGTGACCAACCATCATTTTCACCAGGATATGCTTCTGACTCTTTTTTATCTGTGTTCTTCTTTTTTGATTTTTTACTTTTCTTTGTTGTTTCCTCATACACACTTACATTCTGAAAATAATCAGTTGTTTCATTATTCTCTGTTTCAGTTACTTCAGGTAAAGTTGCATACTCTTTTGTGTCTGTTTCTTCTTCTTCTTCTTCTTCTCTCTCTGTGGTAAAATTTGTTTTTATTTTTTCTTTAGCTGATGTTGTTTCAACAGTTGTTTCATTTATATTATTCGTATCTTCTTTATTACTAAAGCAAGTTACAAGTATTACTAAAAGCACTATAACCACTAACGCTATAGCTGTTATTTTAACTTTCTTATTCATTCTTTTCTCCTATTGTTTTGCATCTATGTTATTTTCCAGTTCTTCAATTATGGCAGCTATTGCATCATTTGTATTTGCAACTGTTATTCTGTCTGCTGCTTCTTTCACACTGTCTATAGCATTATCTACAGCATAGCCAATGTCAGAGCTTTCAAGTAATGACAAATCATTTTCATAATCACCTATGCCAATAGTAGTATGAACATTTTTGCATACATTTTCCTTTATGTACTTAACAGCAACACCTTTTCCGCTGTCAATACTTTGTATTTCAAGCCCGTTAGCCCAGCTTGTATCAAATCTAAATTCCTGACCGAACTTTTCTTTTAAATCCTTTTGAATAATATATGTTAAATTCTCCGGTTGCATTACTACTATCTTGAATATTTCAAAAGGCATCTCATTAAATGTTTCATCTATACTGCCATCACCTTTTTTATGTTCAGAAGGCTTATAACCCACACCGGTGAATTTGCCTTCACTTGTAACACCATTAATCCAAAGTTCCCATATATCATATTTTTCTAATATGTACTTAATCATATTAAGACACTTTTTCGATGAAACCGTCCATGTTTTTATGGGCTTATTATTTTTTGTATCATATAATAATGTTCCATTTAAAGAAGCCATAGGGGCATTAATTTCAAATTGTCCTTTAAACATTTCCAAATGATTAGGAAAACGACCTGTTGCAAGTGTAAACAGTCCACCTTCACTTTGGAAATATTTAATTGCCCTAACGTTCTTTTCTGAAACCTTTCCAATATCATAGGTAAGTGTTCCATCACAGTCTGTACATATTAAATATCCAAAGAACTTTCCTTTACTACTTTTTTCGTTATCTAAGTTCATATTTTCTCCATTTTGTAATTAATAAATATGTAACTATTGTATTATACCATAATTTTAAAATTAAGGTGATTATATTTTTCCTGCCTAGCGGCTCTGTTCCCCTGTTCTATTATTTTTATTGTGCGTTTTTTTGCCATTTAACATACTTTTTCATAATTTTCGTTTACTTCCTGTAATTGCTTCTATACTTAAATGGCTTTTGGGCTAATAAAAGTATGGGAGTTTTAAATGAATATATTTAGTGAACTTGAAACTGAATACAACTACACTCATAATGAACTGCTAATGGCAAAGTATGTTCTTACATGTATTGTTTATGAAGCCAGTAAAATTTTTTTACTTACAATAATATTTTATTTTTTACATAGACTAGATGTATTTGCAATTTCATTTATTTTTCTATTTATTCTTAGAACTAATGGCGGTGGTCTACATTTTAATAATTACTTTATGTGCTTTATTTCAACACTTTTTCTGTTTCTGATGACTACTATGATTTTGCCTGACTTAGTTACGGTTTCGTATGGTTTTATGGTTGTTTCCTCTTTTATTTTTATACATGCATTGTTAAAAGTCGGTCCCATAGCCTCACCTCTCAGACCTAAGGCAAACGAGAAAATAATTATCCAATGCAAGATTATTTCTGTTAGTGTAATTATATTTTTTATTATTTTAGCTGGCATTTTCAATTTGATGGAAATTGGAAATTTATATATACAGGTTATTTACCAAACTATTCTGCTTCATGTTTTTCAACTTGTAGTTGCCAAAATTTTACGAAAGAGAGGTCTGTATTAATGAGAAAAATCAAATTATCTACAATGCATACAATTTGCAATTTTTGTCTTGCATTAACTATTTGGATTAGATTTTCAAAATTCAGTTTATGTCTTTTAGGCGAGCCAGAATATCCTGATTTTGAAGAATATTAAAAGTAAAAAGATGAAGTGTTTCTGTTTAACAAAAATACTTCATCTTTTATTTTCATTCTAGTTATATCTTGAAATTTTATATACAATATTGTTTGTATTTGGTTTATAATTCCAACTTAATATGTTCTACTTGTAAATTACAATTTCAAATACAATATGATTTTCATTATTAATCACTTGATTGTAAGGCATAATATCATAACTGTACTTGTCTGATAGTTCTTTAATTTTTCTAAGACCAAGTCCACCATGATTTTCTTTTGAACTATACCCTTCCTTAAACAGTTCTATAATTTTATTCTGTTCTATTTTTTCACTAATGTTTGTAACCTTAATGGTCAGCTTATCCACTGTTTCCATTATATGAAAATTAATATTTCGCCTAGCTTCTTCCATTTGTTCAACTGCTTCTTTAGCATTATCTAAAAGTATTCCAATTATTTCATTTAAATGAAATATTGATATGTATTCGATTCTTTTTGTGGTAACAGCAAAATTATAATGAACTCTGATTTTTTCATTTTCTATTTCTGAAACTTTGTTAAAAACGTAGCCTGCCAAAATAGGTTCCTGTATTGTATACAATATACTGTCGTATCTGTTATTTTCTTTTATTTTCTGAATATATTTTTCTTGTTTTTTTACTAATTCATCAAAATCTTTTATTGAATGTTGCATCCCTTTGATTGCTAAAAGATGATTATGAAAATCATGTTGATTTTTCCTTGCATGATTAATCAGCTGTTCAAAAGATTCACTGCACATTCTTGAAATATTTATTTCATCTTCCTTAAGTTTCAGCATGTAATTGGACTTTTGCAAACTGTAAATTATATACGCAGTAACCAACATGAACGCCAACATCATGGCATATATTTCGATAGGAATTTTACCTGTAATTTTGAAAATATGGGCAAAATAAAAATAAATGTATATTAGAACAAACATAGATATAATTATTTTTATCCCGCTATTTTCAAGAAATTCCTTAGTCTTACTGTATATGTTAGTTTTCTTTAGTAATTTTAAAATAATAAAAACTCCGCCATTAGTTATTAGAACCAGCAAATCTTCATAAGGCACCAAATAGTAAAGCAACCCCATTGGCAAGAACAAAACTGTCTGCAAAACTGTAACCAGACACAATGTCACACCACAAATACATATTGCATCCACCATTCTTTTCTTCAATTCTACAACCACGTATAGTCCAAGAAGTCCATACACTATGCAAACCCCTTTATCCCATATTAAATCATTAATAATAGCTATTGTTATTCCTAAGCCAATTGCTAACAACATAATTAAATACACATCAACTTTAACTGAAACACCTACTATATTATGTATTAAATAAACAATAGCCAGTATTTCTACCAGTAAAAATAAGAACTCAATCATTCTCTAATCTCCTTAAAAACTCTTTTTTCAAACGTGGTCCAATTTCCAGTTTTCCCCGATTTTCAACAAGTGTAATATAACGGTTTATTCCATCGATATTATGAATATACTGCCGGTTTACAACTGTATTTTTGTTACACTGTATAAAATCATTTGATGCTATATCATCCACTATTTTCTTACAGGACTTGTATGGTGCTTTATATTTTCCATCCCTACAACAATAAACAATATATTTATTATGATTTTCAACATACACAATATCCTTTGTTCTTAAAGAGAAAAGAATTCCCTGCCTTTTATAATATATTATTTTTTCTATGTCTTCACTTTGCTTAAATTCTAGAGCTTCTTTTACAGTTTCCACCAATTCTGAAACGTCATACGTTTTTTCAAAATATCTAAAACAATGCAGATAATTATATGCGTGATACTTGGGATCTTCCAAAGATGAAGTAATGATAATAGGCGAAAATCTATATCTTGGAACTGTTCGAATACGATCTACAAAAACAATCCCTGATACATCTCCTAAAACTTTCGTGTCTAAAACCACATCAACAATGAACACATCAATGTTCTTTTCCATTGCGATTCTATAAGCTTCAGAAATATTTTCTGCCTTATAAAGAATAGTATTTTCTATGTTAATCAAACTATCTGTTACCAGATTCATATAATACTCACTGTCCTCAACAATAAGTATCTTCTTCTTTATGTTTTTCATATCTGCCCCACTTTTCTTTCGTAATTTACAATCAGTATAATTTTAAAAATATTTTTATGCAACGAAAATCTGAAATTTAAACAAAGAATGTTACTTGCGACATTCTGAAGGAATTTCTTATTACAAAAAATGAGGGGCTGTATGCCCCTCAAAGTTATTTTGTCTGTTTATGAAATTATTTTGCCTGTTTATATTTAAATGTTGCAAGACCATATGATTTTGAATCAGCTGGTGTAACCTTGAAATAGTATGTACCTTTCTTCCAGCCACCCCATGTTGTTATCTTGCTCTTGCTACCATACCATCTAAATGTCATGTTCTTTATTGCTTTTCCTTTTTTATTGCAAATCTGAAGTTTCCAAACTCCTGTTACATCACCACTCAAGTCAAAATAAGGATGGCGATTCTTCTTTAAGGAAATCTTATACCATTTTGCCGACTTATCTCCCGGTGTAATTAAACATTTTGCTGACTTTTTATTCTTAATAGTAATTGCTTTTTTTCTATTTGTAGCCATTTTTACTTTTACGGCTGTATTCTTAATACTAATAGACTGTAAAGTATTGGCATTAATACCATTTGATTTTGTTACAAAATAGTAAACTGCACCCTTCTTTACATAAACATTATATTTGTAACTATAAATTGATGATACCCACTGTTCAGTAAGAATATCACTCTTCTTCTGATTCTTAAATGTTAAATAACTTCCCCACTTATATGGTAATGATACTGTAACTTTTCCTGTTGCTTCTGCCTTATACTTAAATGTATAAATATCTGAGCCCTGATTTCTGTAATACTTAATTGTCTGACCAGACTTAATAGTTCTTTCTGCTCTTGGGAAAAATCTATATGATACTGTAATTGAGTCAGTAAACTGCTCATTATTAGGTGTATAGAATGAGTTTGTTTCCAAACGTAAATAATATGTATTCTTTGAACCTAAAGCTACATATTTTGTGATGTTTGAATCTCCCACATTAAAACTATCATACAAGCCTGATACCTTGTTTGTACAAGCTGCATCTGTGTAAAGTGTCATGTAAAAAGTCTTTTCTACTTTGTTTGCCTTTACATTTATTTCTAATGCACCACTTTCATTAACTTTAACAGGAATCACTACTCCTGCTGTGTTATATAAAAGTTTTTTCTCTAAAACAGTGTCCTGATTAAAAGTATATGACTGTGTTACCGCCTTCTCACTACCTGTCATTGCTCGTGTTGGTGTTACTGTAGTTGCTGCCATCGTTGTAAATGTCATTGCTAACATCATAACAAGCATAGCTGAAGCAACTGTTAATAGTTTTGTAATCTTTTTCATAATTACCTCCTGATATTTTTTTATTTGGAGATTATTATACTTTATAAATATATTTAATTTCAACTGATTTTACATCTTTTTAACTAAAATTTGCTATTTTTCCTATTGTTTTATTGTTTATTATTTTTCTTTCCTGTTTTTCACCTTGTTTTCTTTTTTTAACTTTGTTTTTAGCAAATAAATCTCTGCACAACTTAGCATCGCAAATAATACAAACTGCAGTACACAATTATATTCAATATAATTTCCACTTTTTATTCCCCGCCTTTTCATTTTTCTAACGTTACACAAAATGGCGGTGTTGCTATTTTGACTAAAAAATATTATATGATGCATCCTGATAATAAAGTTAAGATGCTATCCATTAAAGAAAAAGCTATGGACTAACTGTTAAGTTTAACTTGTATAAACTTAATGCTAATCCATAGCTTTTTAATGTTTTATAAATTAATTTTTTAATGTATTATAAGTTCTACAATAAATACAAGTACGCAACTTGTAACTGCAACCTGAAATAAATTACCGCCTTTCCAAGCTAAAATCACTGCTCCTATTAAAGCAATTAAACCTGACCACATAGTCTGTGTGGATGTTAGTATTGCCGGGAAAGTCATTACAGCCAATGTAACATAAGGCACATAATATAAAAAAGATTTAATGAATTTGTTATTAATTTCTTTTCTAATCAAGGTTAAAGGAAGCACTCTGATTAAATATGTTGCTAATGACATAGCCAAAATATATACATATATGTTATTCATGATTCTCCTCCTTTACCGGAAATAATATTGCCGCAACTGTTGCAATAATTACAGTTAGTATCATTATTTTGATTCCGGAAGATATTCCCTTGAAAACTGACAATGTACTAAAAATATAACTTAACACAAAACTTACAATAATTACTCCTGCCACTATTTTATTTTTCCTGCTTTCCGGTATGATACAGGCAATAAACATGCCATACAAGCCTACACTTAATGCACTGACAGCTCTTAGTGGTAGGGCATTTCCCATAATCACTCCCAGTGCTGTGCCAACTACCCAGCCTGGAGAAGCAACAGCTATTAATCCAAACATATAATATGGATCCAGCTTTCCTGAAACAGATATTGAGGCACCAAATATTTCGTCAGTTATAAAATATCCCATTACAAGTCTTTTCCACATTGGTGTATCTGCGGGAATTTTCTGACTTAATGAACATGACATAAGCAGGTATCTTGCATTTGCTATCATTTCCATCAATACCATTACCAAAATGTTAGCATTTGCACCTATTAATGTAAAAGCTATGTATTCTCCTGCTGATGCATGAAGACCGAAACTTGTTACTGCCGCCTGAAATGCTGTAATTCCAACATTTTTTGCCTGAATTCCTAATGTAAAAGATACAGCAAAATACCCTAATGCAATAGGGATTCCACCTTTTAATCCTTTACAAAAATTACTCTTGTGATTCTCTATCATTTTTACTTAATCTCTCATTCTTTATTTTATCTTATGAAAGTGTTTACAGGTCTTTTTGTTTTTTCAAAAAAATCTTTCTTACAACCTAATAGATTATAACTTTAAACCATATTTTAATCAATGTGAAATATTCAATCTATATTTTTCACTTTATCCTGTTTTTTTCGTTCTTTTACTTTTCTTACATCTTTTATATTTTTGTTCCGCATCTTAATCTGGTCTTATTGTTTATGTATTTTTTGGTTATTTTGCTATACCCACTTTTCGTATTATGATTTTTTCCATAAGATTTCTACAACAAAAGGAATTAGACATAGGAGGTTCAAAATGAGCGAAAGATATCAGTTAAACAAAGAATTGGCACAAATGTTAAAGGGTGGCGTTATTATGGACGTTACAACACCTGAGCAAGCAAAAATTGCAGAAGCTGCAGGAGCCTGTGCAGTTATGGCACTTGAAAGAATCCCAGCAGACATTAGAGCTGCCGGCGGTGTTGCTACTCCTGCTGATGCTGCGTTAATGATGCAACTTGGTGCTGAGGGTGTATTCGTTGGCTCAGGTATTTTCAAATCAGGAAATCCTGAAAAACGTGCTAACGCTATTGTTAAGGCAGTTACAAACTACACTGATGCCAAACTTATCGCAGAACTTTCTGAAGATTTAGGTGAAGCAATGGTTGGAATCAATGAACAGGAAATTGCTCTTTTAATGGCAGAACGTGGTAAGTAGGAGGCTTTTATGACTATTGGTATTTTGGCAGTTCAGGGAGCTTTCATAGAACAGGCAGAGGTTTTAGAAAAACTTGGCGTTTCATCTATTGAATTACGAAAAGCCTCTGACCTTGAAAACCATATTGATGGACTTATTTTACCGGGTGGAGAAAGTACAGTTCAGGGAAAACTCCTCCGGGAACTTGGAATGTATGATATTTTAAAAGAAAAAATCGAAAATGAGCTGCCTGTTTTGGCAACCTGTGCCGGCATGATTCTTTTGGCTTCTCAAATTGACAATGACACTACAAGTCATTTTGGCACAATTCCAATGACCGTTAAGCGTAACGCCTACGGCAGACAGCTTGGAAGCTTTCATACTACAGGAACTGTAAAAAATATCGGTGAAGTTCCAATGACTTTCATTCGCGCCCCTTACGTTTCAGACACTACAGACGCTGTTGAAACATTGGCTGTTGTTGATGGCAAAACCGTTGGTGTAAAATATAAAAATCAAATGGCTTTTGCTTTTCATCCTGAATTAGATGACGATTTACAGATACATAAAGCTTTTATTGAGCTAATCAAATAAAAAAAGTCGGAAATATAGAACGTATGATGTGACCCCAAAAAGTTAGACTTTTATTGCGTAACAGGTTTTAATATCTGTTACGCATTTTTTATGCAACCAAGAGGCTGAGTCTGTATTGGACTGG